>CAZCWE010000345.1:0-4876 GCA_964502285.1 uncultured Spirulina sp.
TTTGTCAATGCGATCGCGGCTTCGACGGGGACTGCGATCGCCGCCTCCACCAACGCCACCGGCAGCGCCAATTATGGCGGCGATTGGGTCTTAGAATACCAAACCCAACCGATCCAACCCCGCACCCCCTTCCGCGCCGACACCCTCAGCACTTGGGACGGCAAACTCGCCACCCAAACCGTCACCAACCTGGCCAACACCGGCACGGGTTCCTTACGCGATCGCATTGATGTGGCAGCATCGGGGGATTCCATTGTTTTCAATGTGGCGGGAACTATCGTCTTGAGCATCATCGGTGATGCCAGTTCTCTGCTCGTTAGTGAAACAACCTTAACCATTGACGGCGGCAATCAAATTATCATCGACGCGAATCAAGAAGAATCCGCAGTTTTTACCGTGGATAACGGCACTCTCACCCTCCAAAACATCACGCTCCAAAATGCTGATGTTGCGGGTACGCAATCGGGCGGCGGCATTCAACTGCTCAACAGCACCTTAACCCTAGAAAATTCCCAAATTTTAAATAATACTGTCACCCAACAAGGCGGCGGCATCTATGGCGATACGGATTCAGTGATCACGGTGCGCAATAGTACGATCGCTGGCAATATTGCGGAGGGCAATGGTGGGGGGATTCACTCGGTGAACACGGCTGCAAATGCCGTCACAATCACGAATTCCACCCTCAGCAACAACCGCAGCAATGCCACGGGGGGCGGCCTCGCCGCCGCCAATGCCAGCCTCATCAATAGCACCCTATCCGGCAACATCGCCACCACTAACGGCGGCGGCGCGGCCATAACGAACACCTTCACCGTCCGCAACAGCACGATCGCCTTCAACCAAGCCAACGCATCCGGCGGGGGAATTTACCTTGCGCCAGCCACTACCAACTTCACCCTCACGAATTCGATTGTGTCCCAAAATACTGCCCCTGTTGGGACAGATATCACCTTTGGCACGGGGGTGTTTGCCCAGAGCCAGGTTGAATCCAACTTAATCGGTGCGGCGAGTGGTGCAGGCACGTTTGCCTCCACGAATCTGATCGGCGTTGATCCGCTGAATTGCAAGTGACCCCGCCGGTCTCCCCGCCGGCCCCTCCGCCATCTGCCCCGCAGCCCGAAGGGTGTCCGCCCTACTGTGAGGATCAAGATGCCGAGAGGCTAATTGATCCCGACACGCTTAATTCTGAGCCGAGCGAGGGGACGAGTTTATTTGATCCGATGGTCGAGGAATTGGATAGTGAGACGAGCCAAGACTATGCCGATTATTACGATTTGGGTGAGGTCAACAGTCCGAGTCTCGGTGAGATGCAGGAGATGTTGCAGGAGATTGCTGCGGCAACGGGGCAAGATCCGGCGGTGGTGTATTTCACCTTTATGCCGACGACGGTAAACGACGATGATGCGATGGCGCAGGCGTTATTAGCCACGACGCAGTTAGAGTTGTTTGTGCCGGAATTGGCCCAAGTGGCGGCTCGGAATCAGTCCCAATCTGATGAGTTGCAGTTGGTGGTGGTGACGGCTACGGGGGAACCGATTTTAAAACGGGTGCGGGGGGTGACGCGATCGCAAGTCGTCTCGGTGGCTCACCGCTTCACCCGCAGCATCACCCGTCAGAACAATACCTATTGGTCGGTTGCTCAACAGTTAAACGAGTGGTTAATTGCGCCGTTGGAGGCGGATCTACGCGATCGCGGCATTGATAACCTGGCGATCGTGGCTGATATGGGGCTGCGATCGCTTCCCTTTGCTGCCCTGCATGACGGCGATCGCTTTCTCGTGGAACGCTACAGCCTCGGATTAATGCCCAGCGTCTCCCTCACTAACACCGAATACCGCAATATTCAAGACAGCACGGTCTTGGCGATGGGAGCCGCTCACTTTCAGGGCCTGTCGGATTTACCGGCTGTCCCCCTCGAACTCGAACTCGTCAACGCATCCCAAGGGGGCGAGGTCTTTCTCGACGATGCGTTTACCCTCGACAATTTACAGCGGCATCGCCAGGATTATCAGGTGGTGCATTTGGGAACCCACGGAGAATTCCGCAGCGGCACGGCCGAGAATTCCTATCTGGCGTTGGGGCGCGATCGCATCACCCTCGACCAGATTCGCACCTTGGGGTTGAATGATCCCCCCTTAGAATTGTTGGTGTTGAGTGCCTGTCAGACAGCTCTGGGCGATGAAGCCGCCGAACTGGGGTTTGGCGGTTTGGCCGTCAAAGCCGGGGCAAAATCCGTGTTGGGGAGTTTGTGGTATGTCAGTGATGCCGGAACCCTCGGCATGATGAGCCAATTTTATCGGCAACTCCACCAAGCCCCCATCAAAGCCGAAGCCCTCCGCCAAACCCAGTTAGCCATGCTCAACGGTGAAATTACGTTCCGCGATCGCACCCTCATCAGAGGCGATCGCCGCACCCCCTTACCCCCAGCACTAGCGGAGTTGGGCGATGTGGACTTCACCCATCCGTTTTATTGGAGCGCCTTCACCCTGATTGGCAGTCCGTGGTAGTGTCTCACGATCATCGCCCTAGCGTACCTGTTTGAGGCTTTCAATCTTGTCGGTGAACAGTTCAATAAAGAGGCTAATCACCTTCCGATTTTCGCGGATTTTAATATTCACACTCACCGCCATCCCAGACTTGAGAGGAATATCGCGATCTTCGACGGACAGCACCTGTTGATCGAGGTGTACCGTCACCGGAAAGCGAAAATATTGATAAATTTCATCCGGCGGCAAGGCATCAGAACTGACGGACATCACGGCCCCTTTAATATCGCCAAATTCACTAAAGGGAAACGAATCAATCCGAATATCTGCCCGCATATTGTCTTGAACAAAGCCAATATCTTTATTGGTGACAAAGACTTCCGCGACGAGATTATCTTCAGGCACAATCGAGAGTAACAATTCGCTGGGATTGGCCACAAACCCATTGAAGGCTTGGAGATCAAACACCGTGCCTGCGACGGTGGCGCGGACTTCTTGGTAGCGGAGCCGTTGGCGAATTTGGGCGATGCGGCTGTCAATTTCGGCCACCTGTTTTTCATTTTCAACGATGACATTGAGAACAGATTGGGTCAGTTGACTGTCAATGTCGGCGATGCGTTTGTTGTTGGTGGCGATCGCATCCCGGACATTTTTTTGGGTGGCGATGGTGGTGTTGGCGGATTCTTCGCGGCCTTGGGCGATATCGAGTTGGAGGCGGCGGAGTTCTTCCTGGAGTTGTTCGATTTCAGAGCGACGGGTGGCGATCTGCTGTTGTTGTTCTTGGATTTCGATGCGATCGTTGCGCTGGAGGTCTTGGAGGGTGGCGCGGCGATCGTTGACCCGTTGCCGTTGCTGCTCTACTTGGACGTTGGCGATCACTTCATTAGCCAGAGGAGCCATCCCGGCCAAAATGCCCTCTTCGAGTTGGAGGGATTCTTGGGCCTGGGCGATCGCGGTTCGGTTGCGGGCTTGGATTTCCTGGAGCACCCGTTGATCGGTGGCAAGGGCGGCGCGGGTGTCTTGGAGGCGGAGTTGGGTTTGTTCGAGTTCTTGGCGGATTTGGGCGGTGGCCAGTTGGGACGCATTGGAGCGCGATCGCAGCTCTGCATTGGCCGTTTGGAGCCGGGCCTGATCCAACGCCCCCAAGCCGGCCCCGTTGCCGCTGAGTTCCGCTTGGTAAAACCGATTTTCGGCGAGTACCGCCTCCCGATTGCGGGTCAATTGCAGCACATCCGGCGGCAGGTTCAACCTGACGATGGATTTCGCGAGGTCGGCATTGTTTCCCGCCGCTAGCAAACTCCGGTAGAGGCGATTTTCTTCGAGGAGGGATTGGCGCACCTTCACCGAGGACTGGAGTTCTGCCACCGCATCCCCAGAATCAAACCGCATTAACAGATCCCCCGGTTCGACGCGATCGCCCTCTTCCACAAACACCTGCTGCACCACGCCTTCGACCGGGGCCTGCACTTCCTTGACTGCATCTTCCGGTTTGAGTTGACCCGTTGCTGAGGCCACCTGTTCAATTTCTGCAATACAGGCCCAGCCCACGCCAAAGGTCACCACCCCCACCACCGTCCAAATAATCATCCGCGACCAGCGCGGCGATTGGCGCAACACCACCGGCTGGTCAAATTCTGGATAAACCAGGGCGTTAGTCTGTTCCGGGGGGCGTTGGGAAACGAGAGCCGAAGACGATGGGGCGGGATCGTGCGTGGAAGGGAGCGGCGGCAGGGTGACAAACTTACCCTTGCGCCCGGCTTGATCCGACTCTCGATTATGGTTAAAGCCGTTCCCGTTCATAGTGATCTCTCGAATTCAGGGGTGGAATTTTTCCCATCCTAACCTGATCCGGCGGTCGGTCATCGCAACGGGTAAGGACGGGATACGGGCTCAAGAACCGGCTCAGTCATTCTCTAGCAGGATTTCAAATTCCGAGCGGAGGGTCTCCACATTGGCGACACGAGCGATGATCACGGTGTCATGATCCGCGATCGCTAACTTCTGCTGCCAATAGGACACCCGATCTTCATGCTTCAGCCAAAAATTGACAATCCGAGCCACCACTTCATCCCAATTCCAGTGAGGCTTACTGGGGATCAACTCCGTGGACTGAATCAAACTGTCGAGGGTGCAATGGGGGCTGTTCAGATACGCTTTGCTGGGACGGGGGTTTTCCGCCGCCTTGTATTGATATTCAAAGGCGGTCAAAATCGGCGCAATCCCAACAATATCAAAGGTATAGCTCATGGTAACTTCACTCACAAACGAGACAAATCAGCAACAATTCGCTTGGGCGGTATTCTAGCGAAACCCATTTTGAAAAACTGTAACCTTTTGACTTACTCCCCCGTTTAGAAAACGGGGGATTCTGGGATCAAGCAGCAACA
>CAZCWE010000346.1:0-2221 GCA_964502285.1 uncultured Spirulina sp.
GGAGCAGCCAAGCCGAAATCGCCAGCCAACAGGCCGCCGTGGAAGCCTCCCGCGCAGCCGTCGAAGAAGTGCGCGTCCAGTTTGAAAACACCTTGATCACCGCCCCGTTTGAGGGCATCATCACCCAACGCTACGCCACACCTGGATCGTTTGTAACGCCAACAACGTCCGGTTCAACATCGGCCTCCTCTTCGGCGACCTCGATTTTAGCTCTGGCGGAGGGGTTAGAAGTGGTGGCGAAAGTCCCGGAAATTGATATTCCCGACCTAGAGCCGGGCCAGTTTGTGGAACTCACCGCCGATGCCTACCCGGAAGAGTCGTTTCGGGGTCGGGTGCGGTTGATTGCCCCAGAGGCGATCGTGGAGCAGAATGTTACCTCCTTTGAGGTGCGGATTTTATTGGAACCGAAGGCGATCGAGGCCCTTTTGCCGGGGATGAATGTGGATATTACCTTTCTCGGTGAGCAATTGGCGCGGACGGTGGTAGTGCCTACCGTGGCGATCGTCACGGAGGAGGGGGAAACGGGGGTGATGGTTCCTGATGCGGATAATAAGCCGGAGTTTCGTCCGGTGGTGTTGGGCAGCAGCCTCGATGACCAGACGCAAATTATTAGCGGGCTAGCGGAAGGCGAGCGGGTTTTTATTGATCTGCCGGAAGAGTATCGACAGCGCGACGAATCCTAACCTGAAGCGGGTGGACTGGGGCGCGATCGCACCCCGTCCCACCCTACTGCCACAGCACAGCTAAAATTAGGCTTTAGTGTAGGGTGGGTTAGACGGCTTAAACAGAGACACTGACTGTAATCCAGCAATCCGCCGTAACCCACCGATTTGTGCCACAGCACGACCCCAAGCGTGAATCGTGCCACGAATCAGGGCGCAACCCTTGCGCCCTGACAGGATGAACGGGATTAGGCTTCTGCGTCGATGGGGCTGGGTTCCGGTGGGGTGGCGTGGGGGGGGGCTGTGCTTTGGTTGAGATAGTGATTCACTTGCAGCACAAAGTCACCATGATCTACGACGGGTTTGGGGATGTAACCGTCAGCTCCACTTTGTTTCAGGTAGCGATCGCGATCGCCGGGCATATTAAACGCCGTCACCAACACCACCGGCAAATGCGCCGTCTCCGGGTTCGCTTTCAGAAGCTGGGTAATCTGAACCCCGTTGACTGCTTTTCCTTGGTAATAACTGTTGGGTAAGCCAATATCCATCAACACAATATCCACATCCCCCGCCTCGGCTGTGTGCAGCACATCATCCACATCCTCAGTACACCGCACGTCAAACTGGCCCCGCTTCGTTAAAACGCGCGAAAATACCAAGCGGTTCATGGGGTCATCTTCAACAATTAAAACCTTTGACATAATCTTCGGGGACAAATTACGGGAGCATCAATGGAGCAGCTTGTCTGATCAACACAACACACAAATCACGGCATGCTATTGTCTTGATCAAACTCAACAAGCACCATCACCGCAACACTCTAACCACAGCATACATAGACATATTCACCCCAGAAACGTGAAATCAGTCACTTAATGCCAAAACCCTCGTCTTCTATTGTAAATATATTTCTCTGGTGGTTACCGAGGGGCATTGCACAAAACCGCATTAAGCTACCCCCTAGACCAAAATTCGCGGTGGCTCTCGCCTCGTCACGCCCCGCTACGGCCACCAAATGCGGCGATCGCGCTCATAAAACCGGAGCCGCGCCGGGCCAAGGTAGAGGTTAAAGTTTTCAGCCATGATCACCGTTACGCCGTAGCTGTATTCGCCGCCCCAGCGGGGGTTGTAGTGGGGGCGAAGTTGAACGGTGATCGTGCTGTCGGGGGGGATGGGGTCGGCGAACATCAGCCGTAGGGGTTCGTCGTGGCCGTTGCCGCTGTGGGAGGCGATCGCCACTTCCTCCTCGTTGACCCAAACCCGCGTTGCATCAAGACGGAGCCGGATCGCATCGCCGCCCGTGCGTTGTTCGAGTTGAATTGCTGCGAGGGGGCGGGCAGCGGGGGGCGTGGCGAGGGTGATGGAGGACAAGGAGGGGCACAGTGAGCAAAAAGGGGATTTTTCGCTGGGTTCTCTTCCTTCTCTCTTCTTCTTTCCTTCGCAGTTTGTTCTGCTGAGTTCTGCTGCTGCCTTCGTCTTTCTTTCTTTTCTTGCCTTGCCAATGCAAGGGACGAGAATACTGAAGTGCACATACTACAGCCAAATGTAGATTTATTATA
>CAZCWE010000346.1:2231-4841 GCA_964502285.1 uncultured Spirulina sp.
GAGGAGTTGGGGCGCACGACGGGGGCGGGTTTCCTCGGTTTGGGCTTGCACCGGAGCCGAGGGGATGAGCGTCGGACTGAGGGCGATCGCACCCATGAGCAACACTGCACTAATTCGCATCATCCCATTACCTCACATCACGTCTGCTTTAAGTTTGACCGATCGGTGCGGAATTTGTGCCCCGGTCGCGCTGTTGATCTAAAAACACGAGGGTGATCTAAACAATTAGTCTGTGCCCTCAGTCATTGGGGAGTTAGCCTCTGCTGTAGAGGCAAAATTTTGATGATCGTGCATCACTCTCACTAGAAATCGTAATGCTTCATTGACAGCATTCGCATCGGGAAACATGGCGGCAACATCAGGCTCCAAGCGAACCGTTGTCCCCCCAAAACTATTCCGCTTAGATCCTAACTGCCTAACCTTGAGGCTCTTTAAATCATACTCTGCCCTTAGATCATCATCCATTTCCGATTTATCCTTCTTCATAGGCTTCTCGTTCAGTTCGTGTTACGGCTCTTGAACTAATCAGGCGCATCACCCCATTGCGTTCAGTATAGGAAACAATTAACAGTCTGCCTCGATGGGACTCTCCCACAATCAGATAACGCTCTTCATCTTCAGAATGATCTGGATCGTAGAAATCGAGATACAGAGGATCATCAAAAACTGTTTTTGCTTCCTCAAAGGAGACTCCATGCTTTGATAAATTGCGCTCTGCTTTACCGATGTTCCACTCAAATTGCACACCCTTAACCCTGTGCGGCGTTGGATCGCTGTTGATCTAAAAACGTGAGAATTTCCGTTTCGCAACGTTCCGGGTCGGAGAGAAAGGCCCAGTGATGGCCGGGGATGACCTGATGGGTGAGGGGGGTGAGGTGGCGGTAATAGGGAGCGAGTTGCCAGGCGGTGCGGTTGACTCCGGCGGTGGGTTGAATCAGGAGGCTGGGGATGGGAAGCGATCGCGTCAACCCGGCCACCTTCATCACTTCTTGGAAAATACCGTTGCGGGCTGCGATCGTGAATTTACTACCCCATTGCCCATCGTCTTTTTCCTCCATTCCCTCCCGAAACACGGCTGCTTGAAACGGTGTCCATTCTCGGTATTGTTTGAGGGTTTTGGCTTTGGCGATCGCGGCTTCTTCCGACGGAAACGGCCCCAACAACTGCAAAAACGGCAAAGTGCGATAAAGAATCGGAAAGGTCAACTCCATCCACCCCGGCAATTTTTGAATCAAAAACGGATCAACCAGGGTTAAACTTTTCACCTGCTCCGGGCATTGCGTCGCCCACACACAGGCCACCTTCGCCCCCCAGGAATGCCCCACCACATGCACCGCCGTTTCCCCCAACGCCGCGATCAACGCCTGCGCATCCGCCACCATCGCCCCAAAACGATAGGCCGCCGGGTCTTCGGGTTTACTACTCTCCCCATGGCCGCGCAAATCCGGCGCAATGCAACCATAGGCCGCTAACCGCTGCGCCACACTCGCCCACACCCCACCATGATCCGCCAACCCATGGAGCAAGATGACGCGATCGCCCGTTCCGCCCCAATCTAAATAGGATAGGTGCAATCCGGAGGGCAGATCGAGGCGGTGGCGTTGGGGGGTTATGGGAGCGTTCATCGGGATAAAGTGAAATTTAGTGATTCTGAATCATATTAGCCACAACCGAGGGCTGAACAAACCGAGGGCTGAGCAAACTGAGGGCTGAGCGGAGTCGAAGCCCGGCCGCTTACCCTTCAACCGAGGGCTGAGCTTGTCGAAGCCCGGCCGCTTACCCTTCAACCGAGGGCTGAGCGGAGTCGAAGCCCGGCCGCTTACCCTTCGACTCCGCTCAGGGTGCGCTTTCTCAGGGTGTGCTGGGGTGCGCTGGGGGTGAATCGCTGCAATGATAGCGGAAGATGAGGCCGTTACTCAAAGCGGGTGCTGGCACGGGATAATAGAAAGGCTGTCTTTTGGGAAGAAGGAAACCGTGGCTCTCAGTTTTCAATCTGTTATTGCAACGCTTAATCAATTTTGGGGCGATCGCGGCTGCCTGATCGCGCAACCCTACGACACCGAAAAAGGCGCGGGGACCATGAGCCACCATACCTTTTTGCGGGCGATCGGCCCTGAACCCTGGTCGGTGGCCTATGTGGAACCCTGCCGCCGTCCCACCGATGGCCGCTATGGCGAAAACCCGAATCGGTATCAGCATTACTATCAATATCAAGTCTTGATTAAACCCTCGCCGGACAATATCCAAGACCTGTATTTAGAATCGCTGCAAGCCTTGGGGATTCACCCAGAAGACCATGATATTCGGTTTGTGGAAGATAACTGGGAGTCGCCGACCTTGGGGGCTTGGGGCGTGGGCTGGGAAGTATGGCTCGATGGCATGGAGATTACGCAGTTTACCTATTTCCAGCAGTGCGGCGGGATTGACTGTCGGCCCGTGTCGATTGAGATTACCTACGGGTTGGAACGGTTGGCGATGTATTTGCAGGATGTGGATGCGATCGCCAAAATTCAATGGAACGATACCCTGTCCTACGGCGACATTCACCTCCAAGGGGAAGTGGAGCAATGCACCTATAACTTTGAAGCCTCCGACAGCGATCGCCTCTTC
>CAZCWE010000347.1:0-3975 GCA_964502285.1 uncultured Spirulina sp.
CCTCGTCTGGAGTCTGTGCCTGTTCAGTCAGTTTGACCTCAGCCTCGGCGGTCTACAATTCAGTGAGTTTCACCGGTGGATTGACCCTGTAGGACTCAACTACAGTCTCGGTGTCGATGGTCTCTCACTGCCCCTCCTGGCCCTCAATAGCCTCCTCACCCTGATCGCCCTCTACACCAACCGCAGCAACCTTGAACGCACCCGCCTCCATGACAGCCTCATCCTGCTGATCAATGCCGGGATTGCCGGGGCCTTGATGGCGCAAAACCTGTTGCTGTTCATCATCTTCTACGAACTCGAACTGATCCCCTTCTACCTGTTGATCAGCATTTGGGGGGGCGAAAAACGCGGCTACGCAGCCACGAAGTTTTTGCTCTACACCGCCGTTTCCGGCCTCTTGGTGCTGGCGAGCTTTTTGGGAACCACCTTCCTCAGCCAGTCCCCCAGCTTTGAATTTAGCGAGCTGCAAGTGCAAAATCTGGACTTGATCCCCCAACTGATTTTGCTCACCACTCTCCTGATCGGCTTTGGGATTAAAACGCCCCTTGTCCCTCTCCATACCTGGATGCCGGACACCTATGTGGAAGCCTCCCCCGCCACCACGGTGCTGTTAGGCGGCATCTTCGCCAAGTTGGGAACCTACGGTTTACTGCGGTTTGGCTTGCAACTCTTTCCCACCGCCTGGCAAACCGTCGCCCCCGGTTTAGCGATTATCGGCACAGTCAGCGTGATTTATGGGGCAGTGAGTGCGATCGCGCAACGGGATATCAAACGCATGGTGGCCTACAGTTCCATCGGTCACATGGGCTATATCCTCGTGGCGGCGGCGGCGGGAACCGAGTTGAGCGTCTTGGGTGCGATCGCGCAAATGGTCGCCCACGGTCTGATCCTCGCCCTCCTCTTCTTCCTCGTCGGGATTGTGGAAAAAACCACCGGAACCCGCGACCTCGGCGTGCTCAACGGCTTAATGAACCCCGTTCGCGGTCTGCCCCTCACCAGTTCTCTGTTGATCCTCGCCGGCATGGCCAGCGCCGGGATTCCGGGCCTCGTCGGCTTCGCGGCAGAATTCATCGTCTTCCAAGGCAGCTTTGCCACCTTCCCGATCCCGACCCTCCTCTGTATCCTCTCCTCCGGGCTGACAGCGGTGTACTTCGTGATCCTGATTAACCGCACCTGCTTCGGCAAGCTCGACAACGCCCGCGCCTACTACACCCGAATCGGTTTCAGCCAACAATGGCCCGCTCTGGTGCTGACGGCGATCATCCTCTACTTCGGGGTGCAACCCAACGCCCTCCTGCATTGGATCGAGCCCACCACCGACACCCTCGTCGCAGAACTCCATCAGCCAGCGATCGCCCAAATCGCCACCCGCAAACCCTAACCCCACTCCCGACTCCCCACGTCCCACTCCCTACCCCCAAACCTCACCATGACACCCACCCTCGAAAACCCCACCGCCAAAATCCCCCCCTCCACCCACAAATACGCCGAGATCATCCACCGTCTCGAAGCGGGCGGCTCGATGCTCCCCGACACCGAAGAAAACCTGATGCAGATCATCGGCATCTACAAAGCCTACGCCGTCCCCATGGACTTCTATTGGCGTGACCTCCTGTATATTGCCGAGCGCGTCTTCCTCGACCCGCTGCCCTTTTTCAAATACTTCCTCCCCCAGGAATACCTAGACCTCCCCAACCACTACGCCGGAGAAACCGCCGACTTTCGGGTCTGGCAAAAAGGGGAAGCCTCCGCCCATCCGGAATTACTCGAATTCATGGATCGCGGTGAACTGAAAAAGAAACTGCCCAAACTCTTCCATCACCTCTGGCACGATCGCATCAACATGGAATTTGCCGAAGCCTGTATGCAGGCGATGCTGTGGCACCAAGGCATGGGCGGCCAATTTTACGACTACCTCGAAAGCGAGGAATATATTGCCAACGCCGATCGCGCCATCAAAGCCTATTTCAAAGGCAATCCCCTGATGTTGGGCTTGTATAAACTCTTCCCGGAGATGTTCTACGAAAAAGTCCGCGAACTCTCCTACTACGCTAACTTAGGGCTGTTTTGGGAAGTGATGGCCCCGGTGTTTTTTGAAATGAGCGATCTGTACGATGAAGGCAAATTCAAAACCGTCCCCGACGCGATGGATTTCCTCGTCAACGGCATTTTTATCGCTGCCGGTCGTCCCATTTATCACCACGTCTACATTGGCGATGAATGTTACGAAATCATCCCCAAATCCAAAGGGTTCATGTGGCTCTACGAAGCGGCTCTTCCCTATGTTGAAGCCGTCTTCTATCGCACCGCTCCCTTCCGAGGCACAAAATCCTACAACGCCCAAGCCCACCAAGTCCCCGACGAACAAAAAGACTTCCACTACGGCATCCTCTACGCCGATGTGTTTCCCGTCGGCACGGCCGGCATTCCCCCGACATTACTAATGCAAGATATGCTCCACTTTTTGCCCCCGTATTTATTGGAGTATTACCAAAACTATTGCCGGGGTGAAGACGATATGTTGATTCAACTGGGCATCACCTTCCAGCGATCGATGTATAACGTCACCTCCGCTGTGATCCAAGCCCTGCGCACAGCTCTCCTCTATCCCCTTGATGATCCCAACCCGGAACATCTGCTCAAAAACCGGCAATTCTTTGAGTCCCAAATGGATCGCTTCCTCCGACCCGAAGCCCGCCTTACGGATATTCAAGACCAGGACTATCGCTAGCCATCGGGAGATCGTCATCCCCCGGTGATCGTCCATCCGTTCAAGCGTCGATAGCGGGTTGATTGTCTAGACTGGCTATTCCTACCCATCATTTATGTTTTTAAAGACTGAAAATGCCAAACATCGTTGAAATTGCTGTCAGTAATGATGCGTTTAAAACCCTCGTTACCGCCGTTACGGTTGCAGGACTCGGAGACGCTTTACAACAACCGGGGCCCTTAACGGTATTTGCCCCCAATGATGACGCTTTTGCCAAATTACTGCCGGGCACAGTTGATACCTTGGTGCAAAATATTCCCCAACTGCAACGCATCCTTAAATATCACGTTGTAGCGGGTCGTTACACCACCGCCGAACTCAAGGAACTCGACACCGTCACCTCGTTAGAAGGGTCACCGATTCCGGTGCGGTGTGGCGAGATATTTGAAGTGAAAAATGCGACGGTACTCGCGCCGGATATTGAGGCGACCAATGGAATTATTCATGTCATTGATACGGTGATTTTGATGGGCTAATTTTGACCCTGGATTCGATCTAGCAATCCTATTGGATCAGGAGATCAGACTCTTCACTGGATTTAGGCTTGCTAGATTGCTGGGAGTCTTTGATGGGTTGATCTTTCTGTCCTCACGTTGGATGGATTCTGGGTATTGTGCTTCCATTGCGAGGTTTTATCGCACTAGCCAGGGCAGTTGGGACATTCAGGGACTCTGAAGGGGCTTAATCCCCTGGCTTGTCCTAACAAACTTGTCTGCTATACCGACAGTTGCCCTAGAGGGTGGCTGAACGTGCCGAAGTTAGGGCGAGGCGTTTGGGTCACCGGCTCGGATGAAAAAACATCGTCACTTCTAGCAGAGAACCTTGATTCCCTGAAATTTCCGATTACGATGAAGGGTGCAGAGATTAGTGTTTGTTGGATGTGGTTTTATGGATATTTTGGCTTATACCGATGCCTATGCCGCCCATGAAGTGGAGGCAGGGATTACCTACGATTACAGTGAAATTCAATTGTGGCAACGGACGCAGTGGCGATCGCTCTCCCACGGTCTTTTGTTAACGATGTTGTCCATGGGTCTGATTGCCGGTGCGATGACCGTCACCAGCCCCGCCATGGCTCAAGTCTTACGCCCTGGTATGTCTGGAAATAGCGTCGCCGAAGTGCAAACCCTCCTGCGCAACAAAGGCTTCAGCATTAGCTATGGGGCCAACGGTGCGGGGCGCGGCAAGTTTGGCCCCCAAACCAC
>CAZCWE010000347.1:3985-4823 GCA_964502285.1 uncultured Spirulina sp.
ATACCTGGGCTAAATTGCGCGGCACGTCCGGCGGTGTGGGTGGCCCATCCCCATCGCGTCCCACCAGCAGTGGCGGCGGCGGTGGCCGTCTTTTAGCGAAGGGGTCTAGGGGCGAACAAGTGGCCGAAGTGCAAACCCTCCTGCGCAACAAAGGCTATTCGATTAGCTATGGGGCCGACGGTAGCAGCCGGGGTTACTACGGCGATGATACTCTCACCGCCGTGCGGAGTTTTCAACAAGCTGCGGGGTTAAGTGTGGATGGTGTGGTTGGCCCGCGCACCTTAGCCGCCCTCCGGGGTAGCCCCGTGCCCGCCCCCACCACCACGCCCCCCCGCGTCGCCCAAGGTCAATACCGAATTAACACCAACTCCAAGCCCCTCAACGTCCGCACCGGCCCCGGCGAGCAATACTCCGTTGCCAATACCTTAGCGGATGGCACACCGATAAATGTGATTGGTCAGGCTAATGGTTGGGCTCAAATTGCGCCCGGCCGTTACGTGTCCAGTCGTTTTATCCAAAGAATGTAGTGGCTGACGCGGGCGCAAATCCCACGGGCTTGATCACAGGACTGGCTTATGAACCCGGTCTCAAGTGCCTAACGGATTCAGGGTTGGATGGAACCAAGACCCAACAGCGACGATCTCCCGGCTACGCCATCCCTAGTCAACGACTGCTTATGCATAATGTTCTGTTGACCCAAGTTGCGATCGATCCCCCTAAATCCCCCTTTTCAAGGGGGACTTTGAGCGGCTCCCCCTTTTCAGGCGACTGCTTATGCATAACGTTCTGTTGACCCAAGTTGCGATCGATCCCCCTAAATCCCCCTTTTCAAGGGGGA
>CAZCWE010000348.1:0-1337 GCA_964502285.1 uncultured Spirulina sp.
TGTCCCGTTGCGGCGGTGGTAGCGATGGCCCAACAGCAGGGCATGGCTTTCGGTGAGGTCGATTAACCGCTCGGCCAAACTGGAGAGGCCGGGGATAAAGTCCGGCGTTTCAAGCAAAATATGGGCGATCGCATAGCCCTGTACCGTCGTGGTCTGGAGTTGATCGAGGGCGATCGCTAAGACTTTTTGCAATTGCGGCGTTAACCCCGGATCAAGGTAGTCCCGCAACACCACCAGATCCGCCCCCTGTTCCAAGAGCCACGCCCAAGCGCGGATATCGCGGGGGGTGGTTTGGGCGGCGGTGAGGGAAAGGGTATCAACGTGAATCCCTAGGGCCATCACGGTGGCCTCGGAGACCGTGGGGCGAAGGGCGCGATCGCGCAGTTGCTCCACCATTAACGTCGTCGTCGCACCCACGGCTTCCACTTGGCGCACCGTGGCCGGAATGTCACACTCAGCTTCAGCATGGTGATCGTAGACTGTGACGTGATCCAAGTGGGGCAACTCCAGCCACGGGGCCGCCATACCGAGGCGATCGCGTCGCTGGGTATCCACCACCGTCAGCGAGCGGATCAACTGCGGATTCACACTGCGCCGCTCCATCAACGCCAACTCATCCCGATGAAACGCCAAAAACCGCTTCACCCCCGGATGGGCTCCCCCGGTCAACACCACCTTCGCCCCCGGTTGCAGCCGTGTCAGACCCACCGCCGCCCCCAGGGCATCAAAATCCGCCGTTTGATGACAGAGGATCAGATCCATTAGGGATAAAACGTCAGGGTGGGGAGGCCCAGGGTTTCCGGCCAGCCCATCATGATGTTGAGACATTGCACCGCCTGCCCCGATTGCCCCTTAATCAGGTTATCAATGGCGGAAAGAACGATAACGCGATCGGTGCGATGATCCACCGCCACGCCGATATAACAAAGGTTCGTCCCTGCCGCCCATTTGGTTTGGGGATAGGTTCCCGCCGGGAGGATTTTGACAAACTCCGAGGAGCGGTAAAAGGCTTTATAGATCGTCAGCAGGTCTTCGCGGACTAAACCCGGATCGCGCAGGGTGGCGTACACCGTGGCGAGAATCCCCCGCACCATCGGGATCAGGTGGGGCGTGAATTGAATCCGCATCTGATTCCCGGCGAGGTCGCTACAGATTTGCTCAATTTCCGGGGTGTGGCGGTGGGCCCCGGCAACTCCGTAGGCTCCGAAGGATTCCCCCGCTTCGGCGAGGAGCATCCCCACTTTCGCCTGCCGACCGCCGCCCGATGCGCCGGATTTCGCGTCAATAATTGCGGTTTCCGGAACGATTAAGCCCTGTTTGAGGAGAGGCGCGATCGC
>CAZCWE010000348.1:1347-4823 GCA_964502285.1 uncultured Spirulina sp.
CGATGATGGCGCTGTCCGGCACGATCAGCCCCTGCTTGAGCAAGGGGGACAGGGCCAGCAAACTCGCTGTCACATAGCACCCCGGACAGCCGATCAAATTCGCCTCTTGGATCGCCGAGCGGTACAGTTCCGGCAACCCATACACCGCCGTTTCATTGAGGGCGTGATCGGTGCGCTCTTTTTTGTACCACGCGGTATAGGTATTGAGATCCTGGAATCGATAGTCTGCCGAGAGGTCTAGGACTTTACAGCCTTTTTCAATCAAGGGCGGTGCTAGATCACAGGCCAACCCATTGGGGAGCGCCAAGAACACCGCATCGCAGCGATCGGCAATCACCTCCAGATCAATGGGCTCAATTTTCAGATCAAACTGCTGGCTAAAATGGGGGTACAGTTCCGAAAAAAGCTGCCCCGCGCTACTTTTCCCCCCCACATAAACCAGTTCCACATTGGGATGATCGAGCAACATTCGCACCAGTTGAACCCCACCATAACCCGAGGCTCCCACAATCCCAACTTTTAGACACTCGCTCATATCACTCTTTCCGCTTTCGCTGATCTATCGCAAACAATGGCTGCATTCTAGTATTAATCCTGCAATTCTGGCCCGGGGCGGGGGCGGGATTAGCGATCGCACCTCACGCCCCAATCTGGGAGAGGGCGCGATCGCGGTCTTAATCTGGATTCGGATCTATGATTAAAGGCTAAGTCCAGCCCATCGCAATCTGTAGGAGTGGGTATGAATCAAAGCGATCGCGCCCGTATTGATGCTTTTTTGAAAAAATGGCTCGGTTCTGAGGGGAATGAACGGGCGAATTATCAAACGTTTTTTGGCGATCTCTGCGGGGCGCTGAATGTGGAAAGTCCGCCGCCCAAGGGTTCGGTTCCGGGTGATCCCTATTGTTTTGATAAGGACATCAAGTTTTCAAAATCAACCAAGTTCGCTGACTTTTACAAGCAAGGCTGTTTCTTGATCGAGGCGAAACAGGGCAGTAATTCATCTAGCAAAGGCCACGGGAAACGGGGCACCAGTGCCTACGCCAATCAATTACAGGCAGCATTCTACCAAGCGAAAAAGTATGCCTACAATCGCTTTATCGGGGAGTTGCCGCCGTTTTTGATGGTGTGTGATATTGGGTCGCATTTTGAAGTTTGGGAAGGCTTCAGTGGGGACTATGGCAGTTATGGGGCGAGGCAGCGGGTTAATCTGGCTGATCTAGAGCAGCCGGAACTGTTCGATCGCTTCGTCAAGATTTTCACTGATCCGCAGGCGTTGAACCCGGAAAAATACCGCGCTCGTGTGACGCGAGAGGTGGCGGCGGAGTTGGCGAAGCTCTCGAAGTGGCTAGAAGAGCAGGGTCACGGGGCGGAGGCGGTGGCGAATTTTTTGATGCGTTGCATTTTCACGATGTTTGCGGAGGATGTGGCGTTACTGAAGGGCGATGTGTTTACGGTGGCGTTGCGCGATCGCTGGATTCCAAACCCTCAAACCTTCAAGCCGGAGATTGAGCAGCTTTGGCAGACGATGAACACGGGAGGCAGTTTCGGGTTTGAGCGGGTTTTGCAGTTTAATGGCTCGTTTTTTGAGGAGGCTGTGGCGTTTGAGTTGCCCCAAGCGCAGTTAGAGATTTTATATGCGGCGGCGGCGAAGGATTGGAGCCAGGTGGAGCCGGCGATTTTTGGGACGTTGTTGGAGCGGGCGCTGGAAAAAAAGGAGCGGAGTCGGTTGGGGGCGCATTATACGCCGCGATCGTATGTGGAGCGGTTGGTGCGTCCGGTGGTGATGGAGCCGTTGCGTCAGGAGTGGGATGAGATCGAGCTGGAGGTGAAGCGGTTATTGGAGCCGCCTGCGGGGAAGGCGGAACCGACGGCGGCGAAGCGGAAGCAGGCAACCCAGGAGATTGAGGTGTTTCTGGAGAAGTTGCGGACGATTCGGATTCTTGATCCGGCCTGTGGGACGGGGAATTTCCTGTATGTGGCGTTGGATTTGTTGAAGGGTCTGGAGCAGGAGGTGTTGAAGCGTTTGAAGGATGTGGCGGGACGGGTGCAGTTCAACCTATTGGAGCAGGTGCGACCCAATCAATTTTTGGGGATTGAGATTAATCCACGGGCGGCGGCGATCGCGGAACTCGTCATCTGGATTGGCTATCTCCAGTGGTTTTTTAAGCGGTTTGGCAATACGGAGCCACCGGAGCCGGTGTTACGGGCGTTTGGGAATATTGAATGTCGGGATGCGGTTTTGGCCTATGACGGGGTGGAGCCGGATATTGATCCGAAGACGGGGGAGGTGCGATCGCGCTGGGGTGGGCGGATGATGAAGCATCCGGTAACGGGGGAGGATGTGCCTGATCCGAGTGATCAGGTGGTGATTTACAAGTATTTGAATCCGAGAGCAGCGAAATGGCCGGAAGCGGATTACATCGTCTCAAATCCGCCGTTTATTGGTAATGCTTGGATGCGTGAACGGTTAGGAGATGGCTATACAGAAACTTTGCGAAATATATATTCCAATGTTTCCGAGACTGTTGATTATGTAATGTATTGGTGGCACAAGGCAGCAGAATTAGCACGAAACAAATTCATAAATAGGTTCGGATTAATCACGACAAACAGTATTTATCAAGTTTGGCAAAGAAAAATTGTTGATTTTCATCTGAATCAAAAAAAACCTCTCCGAATAGCATTTGCAATTCCTGACCATCCTTGGGTAAATGATAGTGCTGCCGTAAGAATATCTATGACCGTCGCTGAAGCTGATTCTTCTCACATTATCAAGATGGCTTTACTAGGAGAAGTGACGACAGAGGAAGATGATGAAATCCCAGAAGATAGAGCCGAAAAAATTAGTATAAATTGGAAGCCCGCTACAAAGATATTTAGTAATCTACGCTCTGGTGCGGATATAACAAGCACAGTAAAGCTCAAAAGTAATAGTTTGTTGGTGGGTGCTGGTGTTAAGCTTCATGGATCTGGTTTTCTTGTTGATGAAAATGCCATGCAAGTCTGGGGAAATAAATACCTTGGTGGTGTTGTCAAGCACTATCGAAATGGAAAAGATTTATTTGGTAAATCAAGAAAACTTTGTGTTATAGATTTTTATGGATTTTCTGAAACTCAGACTAAAGATTATCCAGAACCATTTCAAAAAGTTTTTGAGAAAGTCAAGCCAGAGAGAGACGTTAATAAAAGAAAAATCCGAAGAGAGAACTGGTGGCTCTTTGGAGAAAATATGCCCAAAACACGAGATTCGATTTCATCTCTCTCTAGATACTTAGCAACTCCAGAGACGGCTAAGCATCGTGTTTTTATTTTCCTGGAAAAGTCGATTCTTCCTGACAACAAACTGATTGTTGTAGCCCTTGAGGATGCTTATTTGAGTTTGTTGTGGATGAAAAACAACGCATCAGCATTAGGGATCAGGGATGATCAACTGATGGTGGGTGGTGAGAGCGCCGGGGGTGGGTTAACGGCTGCCC
>CAZCWE010000349.1:0-4797 GCA_964502285.1 uncultured Spirulina sp.
CGGAGTGGGCTGAATCCCACTTTTGCTATGAGCCAAGAACTTCAGTTCTTGGCGGAGCGGGGGCATTATCCATAACCTGAGAGCGAAAAGCAGCATATGTTATAACGGGAAAAACCCAGGCCCCAAGCAACAACAGGGCCGGTGAGGGTTGAGGCGATCGCTTGAGGATAGGCTTATTTTTCAACTGTGGGACGGGATCGAAACGGGATTGAGTGGCCTGATTGCAGCCTTAGAGGCGGTGCTCTTTTTCCCGGTGGGAGGAGTGCCGTTGATTGTGTTGTGGTCGATCGTGGGGACGGTGGTGCTGACGCTGCGCCTGCGGTTTTTGGGGCTGCGGGGCTTGGGTGAAGCGATCGCCCTGCTGCGCACCCATAACGCCACGCCCAGCGGGGTGAGTTCCTTCCAAGCCTTCACCACGGCTCTATCGTCCACTGTTGGCTTGGGGAATATTGCAGGGGTGGCGATCGCAATCAGTGTCGGCGGCCCCGGCGCCTGTTTTTGGATGACGATCGCCGGTATTCTCACCATGAATACCCGCCTGATTGAATGCACCCTCGGCCGCAAATATCGCCACACCAACCCCGACGGCACGGTGTCCGGCGGCCCGATGTACTACCTCACCCACGGCCTCGCCGCCCAGGGCAAAGCCCGCTGGGGTCAGATCCTCGCGGCGGCCTTTGCCCTCTGCTGTGTGTTGGGGGCGTTGGGGTCGAGTGGGATGTTTCAAGCGGGGCAATCCTACCGCACCTTAGTTCATGTGATGCCGGATCTCTCGGCTTGGGGCTATGGAGTGGGGTTGGCGATCGCCGTCGCCCTCGTCACCTTCGGCGGCATCCATCGCATCGGTCAGGTCACCAGTTGGCTCGTGCCGGTGATGTGCGGTCTCTACGTGATCACCGCCGTCTATATCCTCGGCCTCCATTGGCAGGCGATCCCCGCTGCCCTCCAGACAATTTGGGAGCAGGCCTGGCATCCCCGCGCCGGACTCGGTGGCGTGGTGGGGTTGATGGCTCTGGGCTTTCGGCGGGCGGCGTTTTCCAATGAGGGCAACATTGGCACGGCGGCGATCGCCCACGCCGCCACCGAGGGCACAACCCCGATTCAAGAAGGCCTGATCGCCACCCTCGAACCCGTGATCGATACCGTCGTGATCTGTAACTTGACGGCCTTGGTGATTATCGTCACCGGAACCTACCAAGACCCACAATTCGCCGACTTTGCCGGGGCGGAACTCACCAGTGCGGCCTTTGGCAGTGCGATCGCTTGGTTTCCGTGGCTCCTTGCGATCGCCACCTTCTGCTTTGCCTTTTCGACGATTATTTCCTGGGGCTACTACGGCGAAGCCGCTTGGGTGTATCTCTTTGGCTCCGAGCGTCGCCCCCTCTACCAAGGCATCCAACTCAGCCTGATTATCGCCGGAACGATGCTCCGCCCAGAATTAGTCGTGCAATTGAGCGATATTTCCCTGCTCTTGATGACCGTTCCCAATCTCCTCGGCCTCTATGCCCTCAGCCGCGAAGTGCGCGAAGACCTCCTGCTCCACTTCAGTCCCGGTACATTTTCACCGGATTTCGCCGCCGCCGCCCGCCACCAAAACCCCGCCATGGTACGCTCTGGACAGGACTCGAACCTGTAACCGAACGCTTAGAAGGCGTTTGCTCTATCCATTGAGCTACCAGAGCTTGATTCACCGCCCACGGGAAAATTAGGCATAGCTATTGTAGCGGCAAGGTTTGCGATCGCGCAATTTCCTCCACTAATCCAATGCTAATCACGATGCAGATGAATTTCTCAGGTTGACGCTCATCCCGCTAACGCTTCGCGTCGAGCAGGAGATTCCCCATTCACAGAGTCTTGACTAGAATGCAGAACATTCCCCGCCAGAACCTCTCCAGGGGCATTTTGAGAACCGTGCGCCCCACGGCTCAGATATCGATTCACTAAAACCAGTCCACTGGCAATATCACGAGGCATCGAACAGCCGCAATCACAATCATGCCAGCGGGTCGAAAGCGTCTTGCGAACTTTAACACCACAACCCGGACATTCTTGAGAAGTGCCAGCCGCGCTTTCTTTAACGACAGCCTTACCTCGCTTGGATGCCACCCAAGGCAGAACAGCATTGAGAAACTGCCCATGACCCGCATCCAGCATGTGCTTACCCAACATTCCTCGGCTTAAACCAATGAGATTTAAATCTTCCACCACAATCACATCAGCCCCATCACAGAGTTGATGGGCAGTTTTGAAGTGGAAATCCTTGCGAGTATTGGCAATGCGTTCATACAGTCGTGCCACTTTGTGTTGCACTTTTCGCCAGTTGTTTGACCCGATCTGTTTTCGCTTCAGCCTGCGTTGCAGCAATTTCAGCTGGCGTTGCATCTCTACAAAAAACTTGGGTCGCTTCACTTGCAGACCATCGGAGGTGGATAAGAAATATTCCAAACCCACATCGACCCCAACCCCATGACCTCTCAAAGGAGCTTCAGGAATAGCAACATCCTTGGCTTGGAATATGAGCATCACGTAATACCCAGAGGCTCGTTTCACAACTCTGGCTTGTTTGACGGTGAAACCTTCTGGATAGGGTCTCGATTGATGGATACTCATCCAGTCGAAGCTCGGCAATTTCACTGCACCTTCACCCAGGGGACTCTTACCCAGTTGGGGAAACACCATAGAACGCATCCGATTGGGTTTCTTGAACCGGGGAAAGCCTGCCCCTAGCTTACGGCGGCGATCAAAGGCTTGGTCAAGTCGTTTGAGTACCTGTTGCAGGGCTTGGGCGTTGACTGATGCCAGTTCAGAATTGGTCTTTTTGGCTGCTGTGAGTCGTTGACATTGCTCTTTGAAACCGGGATAGGGTGCATCCACTGGGATGATGTATTCCTTTTGCAGAGCACAAGCGTTGACTGGACTTTTCCGTGAGGCAATCCAGTCTTTTCGCTCTTTGAGGGCATAGTTCCAAACCTGGCGACAAATGGCTAAATCGTGGTCGATTTGCTTGGCTTGTTGCTGGTTGGGTTTTAGCTTGTACTCATACGTTAGGGTGATCATGGAGCTATTCTACCGTGGCGATTATCCAACAGAGATAGCTTGTTTGCTCCCGTTGGTCGCGGTATTGCTTCACCACCCCCTAACCCGAAGGGTATAGGCGAAGCACTGCAATACTCTCTGGTAGACTAATATAGCAATAATCAGGAGACTGACTTGCTACCCTGTTGCCCTGACTCTCCGCAGGAGTCATCGACCCCATTATGTTTATTCTCCAACGGCAGGATGTTGAGATCTCCAGCGTTCAGCACCCCAAACGAGAACAACAAATTCCGATCTTGAAGTATCAAGACCAAACGTTTCGCCTGATTAGCGTCTTTGATGTCGCCAAAGCAGAAGAAGCCAAAACGTTTTGGAAAGATCTGACCGACAATCAGGGAAAATTTTGCGTCCTGCTCCAAGAAGATAACCGCCACAGTGTTTGGGGGCGCGTCAAGCTCGAACAATTAATCGGCGACAGCAACGATGAAGCCAGTCCCGTCTCCTCTGTGCAAGCCGCCTTGCTGATTTTGCAAGCGGTGTATTTTGATGTGGAAGAACTCCTCGGCGGCCGTCAAGCGAAGCTCTTTCACCAAGAAATGACCACCGCCCTCCAAACGCGCCAAATTCCCCAAGTGGATTCCGGCAAAGCGATGGATCAATTACTCAATGTTGATCCTCTCGGAAATTTTCAAGCCCCCAGTTGGGCCGAACAACATTTAATCGCAGTCTTGCAAGAAATTTATCGCATCGGCAAAGAGTTTTTTGGTAATGCTAATTTTGCCGATGAACTCGATGATATTTTGCTCGATATGCCCGATCAAGACCGCAACGATTTTCTCGCCTGGCTCAAACAATCCACCCTCGGCAAGCAGTGGAAGGGCTAAGGTGCGATCGCGACTTCACCGCTAACCCTGACTCTCTGCAAAGGCGATCGCCTCATACAGATCCGCTAAGGCAATCTCGACAGTGAGCGATCGCAGGGTTACCCTTGCCTCTAAACCCTGATGTTCAATAAAGAGCCATTGGTGCTCTGCTTGTTTGATGTATTGCTCGACGAGGGGTTGATCTTGGGTGATGAGGAGATATTCCTGAACCGTGGGGATTGTGCGATAGGCGGCAAATTTTTCGACGCGATCGTAATGAGCGGTGGATTTCGACAACACCTCTGCAACAAAAATCGGATTGATCACAGTATCCTGACGACCGGGTTTTAGCTCCACCGGTTCTGCGATCGCCATGACATCCGGATAGGTGTAAATGTTACGCTCCGGAATCCACAGCCGCTGATCCGTGACAAAAACACTGTATGGTTTGCGGCGCAAGCCAAACCAAAGCAACGCACTGAGCGCACTGGTGAGTTTGTTATGAGTAGGTGTGCCGCCCGTCATCGGAATAATGTCTCCATTGCGATATTCATTGCGGATCTCAGATTCAACCTCTAGGGCAAGATAGGCTTCGGCGGTGTATCGGGTGGCTTGAGTGGTGGTCATGTTTCTCCTGCTATCGTTGCGTGGGCTGAATTAATGGGTTTGCCTTGCAAGTTCTGTGCCAACGGTTAAGCTTATTTTTGGGGATGGGGATGGGATGGGGCGGGGGGTTTGAGTTTGGCAGTGAGTTCGGTTTTGATTCGGTAGAGGATGGATTGTTCGTCGAGGGTGGCGAGGATGTTTTGGATGACGGTTTTCGGGCCGTCGGGGCCCCAGGTTGCGCCGTTGGTGAGGTAGGTTTGGGTGATGGTTGCGATCGCATGGGTCATCACCC
>CAZCWE010000350.1:0-1474 GCA_964502285.1 uncultured Spirulina sp.
CCCCGCTTTGCCCAGGTGCAAATCCGCGACCTCCTCACCCAGCAGACCCTCCGCATCGACGGCCACGCCCAACAGATCAGCCTCAACCAAGCGGTGATCAGCGGTGAATTGCCCCTCCGGTTTCAGCACCCCAGTTGCGGCTATCATGGGGTTTTGCATCCCTCCCATTTAGAACTCACCATCGCCCCCCACCCTGACCCGATCTATATCCATTGGCCCACGGCTTCCTAGGCCTTGCCTGACGATTCTCGGAGCCAGCGTGTACAATATTCAGCGTTGTAATGGTGCGATCGCAATCATCAAAATGGAACCCGAAGTCAACTGTGCCGTAGCCTGCGTCAATGGGTGCATCTTGGGGGATCAATGCCCCCACCGCGCCTACGTCCAAGAGGCGACCAAATTTGTGGCCGAAACCTCCCTCGACGACATGCTCAACATCGCCGAAGCCGCCCGGATCAAAAAACTCAGCGAACCCACCCAATGGGTCATCCCCGACGAGATTTAAGGGATTGGAAGCGATCGAGAGCGTGGTGATACCGATCTAAATAGCGTTGGGCTTGGTGCGTCGGCTGAAAGTGCTGTTCTGCAAAGTCGCGGCACGCTTGGCGATAGGCCTGAAGATCTTGCCCCAGCAATGTCGTGATGCCCCGCCGAAATTCCGCCACCTGCTCCGGTGGGGCCAAATAGCCTGTTTTGCCCGGCTGCACTAATTCCGGCACACCCCCCACCGCAAAGGACACCACCGGTGTACCACAGGCAAAACTTTCTTGAATCGCCAGGGGATAATTATCCGCACGAGTGGGCAGCAAATAAAGATCCGCTGCACTGTAGGCGATCGCCTTCAACCGCGCATTTTGGACATAGCCCAAATGCACCATCGGCAGATTTAACCCTTGGCTCAAGCTCTCCCCACCCTGGCCAAACGTCAGCAACACCAAATTAGATCGGGTCTGTTCATCAAGTTGCGCAAGGGCCGCCTGCAACAGATCCCCCCCCTTGCGCCGATTACCCAAATTCTCCACCGCAAACAGCAACACCGATGCCGTTTTCGGAATCCCCAGCAGCTCCCGACAATGCTCAGGATTGAGGGGTTGATACTGCTCCAAATCCACACTATTGGGAATCACCGTCACAGTACAGGGAGCCAGAATACTCTGCCGCACTTGATCCGCTAACCACTGACTCGGCGTGATGATTTCCAGGGGCGATCGCTGATACACCCACCGTTTTAACCGCCATTCCCACCCACTACTGTCAAACTCAATCTCCGGATATTCCTGGGGATAGGGACAAGCACCACAGCCGATTTTCCAGCGATCGCAATCATAACTATAGGCACAATGTCCCGTGAAACTCCACATATCATGGAGCGTCCACACCGTCGGTTTCTGTTGCGTTAAGCCCGGTAACGCCAGGTAATTAAAATACCCCGTATGTAAATTATGCAAATTCAGCACATCGGCCGCTTGATAAC
>CAZCWE010000350.1:1484-4784 GCA_964502285.1 uncultured Spirulina sp.
CTGGGTGGAGAAGATTTTGATAACAGGCTTGTTGATCGAGCTTAAAACTACTAATTAAATTGACATAATTTAAACTCACCCGCCGATTCAACCGCGACAATTGATTCTCAATCCACGTCCACCGCTGCACTGGGGTGATATGGGGATGACCACTGTGAACCTCCCCCACCCACAAGTGCGAGTCTACCTGAGCCGCACGGAGCACCTGATGCAGTTGATAGGCTGCGATCGCTGCCCCCCCTGAAATATCCGACTGATTCAGATGAACAACTTTCAAGTGGATGCCCTCATACAATTACGAAGCTAATCTTAAGTTATTTAGAAATAGATAACTGAACGCAGTTTGACTACACCGTTATTTTCCGGATGGACGATGCTTAGAGTGCCAGAGCTTTTGATAGAGCGCACCTGGATTATGCAGCAGCAATTGTAATCGTGACTGCCACGGTTGAAGATAACGACTAGCCCAAAGACGTAGACGATGAATCATTTTGTATTTTCGTTCTAACGCGCGTAGTTCTTGCCAGTCAAATGCAATATCCGATTTTTTTTGATAAATTTGTGCGTGGCTCCCCACACACTCACCACACTCTAACAATCCCATTTTTTTCGTGAATTTAGACAGGCTGTGGTGAAGATAAAACGTTGACGGAATGTGACATTGAATAACCGGATGAAAACAGGCGGCTAAAACCAAATAGCCATCTTTTTTAACTAAACTAATCATCTGTCCTAAAAGTGCGATCGGATCATCAGTATGTTCCAACACATCTAGACTCACTAAACAATCATATCGATCCTGATCTGAATAGTAACTGATGAATTGTATTGTAGGATGGGATTGAATGACCTTCACAAAATACGGATGGGGATAGGGTTCATAGATATCCACATGAATCTGTGACCTCAATTGACAAATTTTTTGAGCCATCACGCCACTTCCTCCGCCAAAGTCAATGACGTTTTCGATCTGCGCTTGTGATGCGATCCATTGCGCAATAGCTTCACGGTGTTGGACAGAAAGTGGATCGCGATCGCTTAACAAACCATTCAGTAACCAAACTGGGTGCTGATAAAACTTCTGTAATTTTTCTAAATCCAGCTTTTGGTTATCACACCCCAAATCATGCCAAACCTCATCCATGAGTGACCAAATTTCTGATACTCCCAAAGTGGGTGACTGAAGACGGTTAAACATGAGTTGAATCTCATCACGTTCAGCCGCAGATAATGTGCTGCATAATAATGAATCTTCTGAAATTCGATCAATGGTCAACATAATAGTAATTTACGACAATATTGATTGAACTAGTATGATAAAGAAACTTGCACAAAATCCCATTGACAGTCTGCAAAAACACACCCATAGTTGACATCACCATATTTCGCAAACTCAGATCCTAAATCTGTGATATTAAATTCACAAATATTAGTGACTGCATCCAAACAAATAACATTGGGAATATGAATAAAAGCTGAAAAATAATAAAATCCAGGTGTCAGAAAACGACCTGGAATTTTAATCTTAGCAATGAGATATGCTTCTTTCAGTGCGATCGCAGCACAGGGATATTCATGGGTAAATACTTTACGGCCTTGAATGTCATAGACCGTCACACTGAAAACGGCATCAATATGCCATTCTTCAGTGTTAATATCAAGAGAAAGAATGATCGATTCATCATGGGAAAATTGGTTTTTATTTTGCCCTTTGCTATCTAGTGTCAAGGCTTTTTGAATTCCGAATTTTTTCTTGAATTGCTGCTTTTGTTCAAATTGATTGGGTTTTTTATGAATCTCTTCTAAATATTTATCAATAATTTGACGAGGTTCTCCTTCTCGTTCGAGTTGACCATTTTCTAAAAAAAAAGCATAGTTGCACAGTTGACTAACTAGCCCCATTTGATGACTCACAAACAAAACTGTTTTGCCCTCTTTGCCAACTTCTTCCATGCGTCCAAGGCACTTTTTTTGAAAACTCAGGTCTCCGACGGCGAGGACTTCATCGATGATCAGGATTTCGGTTTCGAGGTGGGCGGCGACGGCAAAGGCGAGGCGGACGTACATCCCGGAGGAGTAGCGTTTGACGGGGGTATCTAGGAATCGTTCGACTTCGGCGAAGGCGACAATTTCATCAAATTTTTTGAGGATTTCTTGGCGTTCCATGCCGAGGATGGAGCCGTTGAGGAAGATGTTTTCGCGGCCGGTGAGTTCGGGGTGAAAGCCCGTGCCGACTTCGAGGAGGCTGGCGACGCGACCTCGGAGGTGAATGCGTCCGGTGCTGGGTTCGGTGATGCGGCTGAGGAGTTTGAGGAGAGTGGATTTACCGGCTCCGTTGCGACCGATGATGCCGATGCGATCGCCCCTTTGAATCGTAAAAGAAATATCACGCAGGGCCCAAAATTCTTCTTGGGTGTTGGCGGCTGAACGCTTCGCGCTCCCTCGTCTTAGGTTCCGGATGCCGTCGGTGAGGGCATGACGGAGGGTTTGATGTTGACGTTGGTGACGAATGGTGTACTTTTTGCCCAGATTTTCAACGCGAATCGCCCAATCGGTCATAAGACTATTGAGGTTGAGGGGGGTTTAACTCTATACGATACACTACGGACTTCAAGATCAAGAGAACCTATCGGAATCCCAAATTAGATCTGAAAAGACAAGGAGCTTAAGCTTCTTGTGGATGAAAATATTGGATTTCTAGCAATTCCATTTGATTGGTGAAACACTTCGTCCTGACAAGCCAGGGGCTGAAGCCCTTGGCTTGTCCAGATCGTCTTGAGGATTGTTCGGGGAGGTCGAATTTTATTCTTCTTCTGTTGCGGCTGGGCTGGGAGCTGCGGCGGGTTCAGGCGTTACATCGGGAGCGGGTTCAGGCGTTGCAGCAGGAGCAGGTGGGGTGTCTTCTTGTTGCTGGGCGGCTTGGTGGCGCTCTTCCGCGTCAGCCATAACTGCGTCAAACTTTTCGAGCAGTTCCCCCGGATACCGTTCGAGCCCTTTTGTGGCAAACGAGAGCCGATTTTTTTGCTCATCCACATCCAGCACTACCACTTTGATCGCTTGACCGACGGTGAGCACGGTGCTCGGAGCTTGGACTGTGTTCCGGCTGATTTGTTTAACGTGGAGCAGGCCGGTTAAGCCGCCCACATCCACAAACGCGCCGTAGGGTTGGAGGTTGACCACGGTTCCTTCGAGGAGCGCACCGATTTCGATGGTTTTCATGGCGCTGGTGCGGGCGGCGTTGCGTTGGGAGAGGACGAGTTTACGGCGTTCTTGGGAGACTTCAAGACAGGTAACAACAAG
>CAZCWE010000351.1:0-4774 GCA_964502285.1 uncultured Spirulina sp.
ACTCGTGTTGATGCCCTCGAAGGGCGCGTGGCCTTCCTCGAAGATCACCAATTCTCCACTACCACCAAACTGGCGGGGGAAGTGATCTTCGCCGCCACCAGTGACTTCAGTGATGGCACGGGGACCGCTTCCGGCGTGACGGATAGCATCAGTGATGCGGTGTTTGGCGATCGCGTTCGCCTCGAACTCAACACCAGCTTCACCGGCGAAGACCGCTTGGTCACCCGTCTCGCCGCTGGTAACCTCGACATTCTGCCCACCATCGGTACCACAACTGGTTTTGAAGGTACCCAAACCTTCAACCAAAAGCCAGGTAATGATAATAGCGTCAGTGTCGACTGGTTGGCATACTACTTCCCCTTCGGCAACTCTCAAGCGTATGTTGCTGCAACCGGTGGGGTTTGGAGTGACTTCGCTCCCACCCTCAACCCATACTTTGAAGACTATGACGGCGGGAATGGAGCATTGTCCACCTTTGCATCCGAAAACCCGATTTACCGGATTGGTGGTGGCACAGGGGCAGCATTAAGCTTTGGCTTCACCCCCATTGAAAGCATTCTTGGTCCCAGTACTCTCACCTTGGGTTACTTTGCCGGGAATGCGTCTGACCCCGCCGAAGGTGCGGTCAACAGCGACTACGCCATGCTCGGTCAGTTAAACGCCAACGTGAGCGATCGCTTCGGTCTCGGTCTTACCTTTGTTCACGCCTATCACACCAATGAAGGCGCATCGAGCACCAACTCCATCTATGGTGCTGGGGCTTCCCCCAACTCTGGGGTAGTGGGTACGAGTCTAGCCAACAACCCCGCAAGCCTCTTCAACACAGGAATAAGCTCCGTTGATAGCCGAGGCACGGTTAGCAACTCCTTCGGTGCTGAAATGGCCTTCCGTCCCAGTGACAGCATTTCTGTCAGTGGGTTTGCTACCCTCACCCAGGCTCGTTTGATCAGCCGAGGTGACGCTGAAATCTGGACATTTGGCGGCGGGATTGCCTTCCCTGACTTGGGTAAAGAAGGCAGCGTACTCGGCATCTTCGGGGGCGCTCAACCCACCTTGCGGGGCATTGAAGGAGTCAACGTGAATAACGCTGATTTTGACAAGGACTTCTCTTGGCACATCGAAGCCTTCTACAAGTACCAACTCAGCGACAACATCAGCATCACCCCCGGTGTGATCTGGCTCACCGATCCGAACCAGGGTTCGGGTGACAGCAGTGATGCCGTGATTGGTACACTCCGGACGACCTTCTCGTTCTAACGACTTGCTCCTCTGATGAGGATCGAAGTGCATAAACTGCAAAGTGGGCTGAGTATTCTCAGTCCACTTTTATGATCAGGGGAGATTGTCAGGATTTGCTAAGTACTGTGAATCCTGCAAACCCCAGTGGGGAATAGGGGTATACTGGACAGAACGCCCCAACTCCTTAAACTGTCGTGGAACTTTCCTGTCGCACTGAATACGCTTTGCTAGCTTTATTGGAACTAGCGGGTCATTATCCACAACAAGAACCCTTACAAATCAAACAAATCGCAGCTCAACAACAGATTCCAGAGCGGTATCTTGAGCAATTATTAGCGACCTTACGGCGGGGTGGATTTGTCCAAAGTCAGCGAGGCGCGAAGGGGGGCTATTTTTTGATCCAAGAACCCTGGAAAATTACGCTGTTTGATGTGGTGAATTGCCTCGAAGGGACTGAGCATCAGAAAAAAGAGCCGCTCGTGGAAACCGTGGAAAGCGCGGTGGTGGAGGAGATTTGGCAGGATGTCTGTGAAAGTGTGCGCGAGGTGTTGAAGCGTTACACATTACAAGATTTATCAGACAAACGCGACTCGCAACGACAGATGAATATCATGTACTATATTTAGCGCCCCAATGGGAGGGAATCATGCAGATTGCAAACAACATGACGGAACTAGTGGGGCGAACACCCCTCGTGCGTTTGAACCGCATTCCCCAAGCGGAAGGCTGCGGGGCGGAGATCGTGGTAAAGCTCGAAGGCATGAATCCGGCGGCATCGGTGAAGGATCGCATTGGGGTCAATATGATCAATGCGGCGGAAGCAGCGGGAGAGATTGAGCCGGGTAAGACGATTTTAGTGGAGCCAACGTCGGGCAATACCGGGATTGCGCTGGCGATGGCGGCGGCGGCGAAGGGGTATCAGTTGATTTTGACGATGCCGGAAACGATGAGCAATGAGCGGCGGGCAATGTTGCGGGCCTATGGGGCAACGTTGGAACTAACGCCGGGCACGGGGGGCATGAGTGCTTGTATTCGGCGGGCGCAACAGATTATGGAAACGACCCCCAATGCCTATATGTTGCAGCAGTTCCGCAATGATGCGAACCCGGATATTCACCGACGCACGACGGCGGAGGAGATTTGGCAGGATACGGAGGGCCGGATTGATTTTTTGATTGCCGGTGTGGGGACAGGTGGCACAATCACGGGGGTTGCGGAGGTGATTAAACAACGCAAGCCTGAGTTTAAGGCGATCGCTGTCGAACCCACGGGTAGCCCGATCCTCTCTGGCGGCAATCCTGGCCCCCACAAAATCCAAGGCATTGGGGCGGGGTTTGTCCCAGAAGTGCTGAAGGTGGACTTGATTGATGAGGTGGTGACGGTGAGTGATGATGAAGCGATCGCCTACGGCCGACGACTGGCCAAAGAAGAAGGGATTCTCTCCGGGATTTCCACGGGGGCGGCCCTCTGTGCTGCGATCGCGATCGGCAAACGCCCGGAAAACAAGGGCAAACTGATTGTGATGATTCAACCCAGCTTCGGAGAACGCTACCTCAGCACCCCGCTATTCCAAGACCTCGACACCCCAGAGGTGACCCTCGTCGGCGCGAATTAACGAAGTTGATGGCAGGCAAGAAGCCAAAGCCGCCTTGCCTGCTCATGATGTAGTGATGGCTAATCCTAGAGAGTCGCCGAGCTTTTGCCCCTACTGCGCCGTTGACATCACCGATCGCATCGCTCCTTTTTGGCGGGGATATTCCGTCATCAAGCGGCGCACTTCTTCGGCGTGGTAGGAACTTCGGGTCAAGGGCGACGACACCACCTGCAAAAATCCCAAGGTTTCCCCATAGTCCCGCCAAGCGGCGAACTGTTCCGGGGTGACAAATTCCTCAACCCCCAGATGCTTTTGGGAGGGTTGGAGATATTGGCCAATGGTGAGAATATCGCAATCCACCGCCCGCAGGTCGCGCATCGTGGCGCGGACTTCTGCATCGGTTTCTCCGAGTCCCACCATGATCCCCGACTTGGTATAGGTCCAGGGGGCAAGCTCACGGGTGCGGCGCAGAAGTTCGAGCGATCGCCCATAGTCCCCTTGGGGGCGGGTGCGGCGGTAGAGGCGGGGAATGGTCTCGGTGTTGTGGTTCAGCACTTCCGGCTCGGCCGCAAGGATTGCCTGTAATGCGTCCCAATTGCCACACAGATCGGGAATCAGCACTTCAATCGTCGTCTGGGGCGAGATTTTGCGCACTTCTGCGATGCAGTGTTGAAACTGGGTTGCGCCGCCGTCGGGTAAATCATCCCGGTTCACCGAGGTGATCACCACATGATTCAGCTTGAGCCGCCCCACCGCTTCCCCCAAACGAATCGGCTCGGTAGGGTCGAGGGCTTGGGGCTTTTTCTCAAAATCAATGTCGCAGTAGGGACAGGCACGGGTACAGGCCGGCCCCATAATCAAAAATGTGGCGGTTCCAGCGTGGAAACATTCGCCAATATTTGGGCAGGAGGCCTCTTCACACACCGTATTGAGGTCAAGATCGCGCAGAATCTCTGTTACACTGCCGATTCGCTCCCGTTGCGGTGCTTTCACCCGTAACCATTCTGGCTTGACTACCACGCGCTTTACCTGTTTTTGATTAACGATGATTCATTGTTTATCCTACCAAATCACCACGCCCCAAATTCTGGGATTTGGCGACCCAATTCCTATCCCTATCTATTGCCGTGACACACTTTAATCAGTGGGTTACGGCGGATTGCTGGATTACCGTCAGTACCTATGTTTAAGCCACCTAACTCATCCTATGCTAAAGCCTTATTTTAGCTGTGCTATGGCACTATCTTTGATCTCATTTGTGCTGTAGGGGCTTGATCCCCAAATTCTTCATGGTTCAGTCTTAAGAAGCGATCGCATTCGGTTGACGATAGCGGTAATAGGCGGCGCAGGCTCCTTCGGAGGACACCATCGGCGCACCGAGGGGACGCTCTGGGGTGCAGTGAGTGCCAAAGGCGGGGCATTCGTGGGGTTTCTTAACGCCGCGCATGATGTCGCCGCTGATGCATTCCGTGGGGACGGGGGCGGGGGTCTGGGTGGCGAGGAGATCGGCAAAACGCTGTTGGGCATTAAAGGCGGCGTAGTCGGGTTTTAACCCCAGGCCGCTGTGGGGAATTGCGCCAATGCCGCGCCACCGTTGAGGAATGATCGTGAAGATTTTTTCAATCAATTGCTGGGCGTGGGGGTTGCCCTGGGGTTGGACGGAACGGGCGTATTGGTTTTCGCAGGTGGCTTGACCGGCTTCGAGTTGTTGAATGCAGAGATAGAGCCCTTGGAGGATGTCGATGGGTTCAAAGCCGGTGACGATGATGGGGATTTGGTAGCGGGCGGCGATGGGTTCGTATTCCTGATAGCCCATGACGGTGCAAACGTGGCCCGCAGCGAGGAAGCCTTGGACTTGGCATTGGGGATCGTCCAAGATGGCGGCCATGGCGGGGGGGACGAGGACATGGGAGACGAGGAGGGAAAAGTTATCGAGGCCAA
>CAZCWE010000352.1:0-725 GCA_964502285.1 uncultured Spirulina sp.
GAATTCCCATTTCCCGCGCAATGATCGCCGCGTGACAGGTGCGTCCGCCTTGGTTGGTGACGATCGCACTCGCCTGTTTCATAATCGGTTCCCAATCCGGGTCGGTGCGGTTCGTGATCAACACTTCACCCGCTTTGAACTGATTAATATTCGAGACGTTATGGATGACACGAGCCTTGCCTTGACCAATGGCCGCCCCAACGCTGCGCCCCACGGTGAGAATCGCGCCGTGATCCTTGAGTTCATAACTTTCAAGAATATTCGCCGCTTTTTGAGATTGCACCGTTTCCGGACGCGCTTGGACGATGAAGAGTTCGCCCGTGCAGCCATCTTTCGCCCATTCAATATCCATGGGGGTATATTGGCCGCGGACTTCGGAATAGTGGTCTTCGATTTGCACCGCCCATTTCGCCAGTTGCAGGATTTCCGCGTCGGAAATACAGAACTTTTGCCGTTCGGGTTCGGGCACTTCAACGTTTTTCGTCAGTTTAGAACCGCCGACATCGTAGACCATCTTGATCGCTTTGGTGCCGAGGCGTTTTTCCAAAATGGGCGTGTAGCCATCTTTGAGGGTGGGTTTAAACACCAGGTATTCATCGGGGTTCACCGCCCCTTGCACCACATTTTCCCCTAAGCCGTAGGCTGCGGTGATCAGTGCCGCATTCTTAAAGCCGGTTTCGGTGTCGATGGAGAACATCACGCCGGAGGTGGCAACGTCGGAACGC
>CAZCWE010000352.1:797-4764 GCA_964502285.1 uncultured Spirulina sp.
AGGTCTTCGGCGGTGGCACTCGATCGCACGGCAACGTCAGTGTCTTGGGTTTGGCTGACGCAGATATCGCGATATTCGGGGTCGAAGCGTTCGCAGAGGGAGGGACTGCAACCATAGCGTTGGCAGAGTTTGCTGTAGGCAAGGGCGATCGCATCTTGCAAGTCTTGGGGGAATGGCGTGTGGAGAATCAGCGTCCGCGCTTGTTTGCCCCGTTCTTGCAGGTTCTGCATATTGTTGACATCCAGATCGGAAAACAAACGCCGCAACTGCGTTTCTAAACCAGCCTGCTTGATGTAGTAGCGATAGGCATAGGCCGTGGTGGCAAACCCCGTGGGCACGTTCACGCCTTTAGGTTGCAACTGTTGGATCATTTCACCCAACGATGAGTTTTTGCCGCCGACGAGACCAACATCTTCGGTACCCACTTCGTCAAACCAGAGAATCAGGGCTTGATCACGGGCGGTTTGGGGGGCTTGGTCTAGGGAATGTACCATAACAACTCCTGACAGGAATGGTGATTGAGAGTGGGGTCGCGCGGATCGCCGGTCAAAGACGAACGATCTTACAATTGCGGTCTGCACAGGTCTGACCCAATTTGCAAAAACCCCGCAGGAAAACGGCTCGAAACAGCGATCGCAGCCTCATTAAGGCATAACCGAGCTATTTCAAGAAATAGGTTAATTGGAGAATTCGTGAACTAAAAATTAAAATGGAGAGAACGAAAACTATGCTGGCAAACTGCCAAAATGGCAAAGATAAGCATCTTTCAGGCTGCGATCGCACTCAACGAGTCACACCAGAATCGATCACAAGCAGCAGCATATCGCCAGGCTGTAAGGCCGGTTCTGAACTGTGAATCGTATCTTAGTTGTTGCTAATGTGCAGCGTTAAAACTTAATCGTTAAACCTGATTTAACGGTGCGATCAACGCTAATTTGATTGAAAAATGCTGAAATGAGTCGTCACAAGCAAACTCCTTCTACGCATGAATACATAGACCAGTGGAACGGAAACAACGCTTGATCCTGAGTTGATCGATTATTTCTGTTCTTTTGGCTACATATTCAGTGTAAAACTGAATCTTACCAATCGGAACCGACTGTTTGGAATTTGTTACGTTTGGCACGGTTTGCTGACTTACAGCCAACCTAACGACAAAGTTCCCACGGTCTCATCCCAGCACCAAAAGCTACAAAGCTAGCACCACAAGGATTTGAGCTAATCCCCTCGGACTCCCACAACCTCAATCTGTGCTTGGCCCTCTCCTCACCCAAAAACGAACCCATCATCCAGACCGCATAATAGAGATCTGGAAACAGCAGGGAATACTCTCATGAAATGTTAAAAAATCCCATCGTATTTCCATCATGCCAGATCCCAAGCAACGTTACTGTTTAATACTCTTAATTGTTTCTGAATGAATTTCTGATGAGTTCAAGACGTCAACTGATTAAATTGGGATTGTTAACCACGGGGGGAGTTTTGCTAGGCTGCCGTGGACGTTTAGTGAGTAGTCGTGAGAGTCAGATCTTGATGATGCCTGAAGAAAGTGAACGCCATGTTAGAACGTGGATGGCGTTTGTGGCCAATGACTCTATTTGGTCACGCCGCCAGATTCCAGAAGTGAAGCGTAATTTAATGGCGATCGCCCAAACGATCGCGAACTATGAGCCCGTCTCCATGCTCGTGAGTCCGGCGGACTATCCCGATGCTCAGTCACGGATTGCCCAAGGCAAAAACACCCGCTATCCGATTGAACTGATCGAATTTACCACCGATGATTTATGGCTCAGAGATACGGGGCCGACATTTGTCAAGGGCAGTGATGGCCAGAAATATGGGATTAATTTTAATTTCAATGGCTGGGGTAATAAGCAAGAACATACCCACGATGCCCAGGTGGCTGACTTTATTACCCAGACGGCGGGCGCAACGATTCAAACGACACATCTGGTTTTAGAGGGGGGCTGTTTTGAGGTGGATGGTCAGGGGACTGCTTTGCTCACGAAAAGCTGTGTTTTGAACGATAATCGTAACCCAAACCTGAGCCAAGCTGAGGTTGAAACGGAATTAAAGCAGTTATTAGGACTGCGAAAAATCATTTGGCTAGAGGGAATTCGTGGTCGAGATATTACCGATGGTCATATTGATTTTTATGCTCGTTTTTCGAGGCCAGGGGAAGTCATTGTGAGTCGGGATAATGATCCGGATTCCTACGATTATGCGATTACGCGCCAGAATATTGAAGTGCTGCAAAAGTCCCAGGATGCAGACGGCAACAGGCTGCGGGTGATTGTGATTGATACCCCGGATCGCATTAATGAAGCCTATGGGGTGAATGATTTTGCAGCGGGATATATTGGATACTATGTTTGCAATGGTGCGGTGATTGTGCAGAAATTTGGCGATCGCGCCGCTGATGCCCAAGCCAAGGCGATCTTAGCCGAGGTGTTTCCCGATCGAACCATTGAACAAATTGCGATTGATGGGATCGCTGCGGGTGGGGGCAGTATCCATTGTGCCACGCAACAAGAACCCGACCTTTAACGGTTAAAGATTCAGCACCATTTAATAAAGCACCATTTAATAAACTTTTGTCAGATCGATGGGGTTGGCACGGATATTTACTGTGCCGACGTTTAAAATCATGGGTATCTACCCTCTTTGGGATGACGTAAATGTGATCTCTTTGTGAATGGTAGATGATCAAAATTTTGCTAAATAACTCGCCATCACAGGGAAAGTTATGACTCCGGATTCGTTGCTTGCTTTGCGTCGATCGCACCTCAAACCCTGGTCTCTCCTCGCACCGTTGGGACTCGCGATCGCGCCCCTCACCCCTGTCGCCGCCCAGACCATCACCGCCGCCCCAGACGGCACAGGTACCATCATTCAGCAGGACGGCCAAACCTACCGAATCATGGGGGGAACCCAAGCCGGGGAAAATCTCTTCCATAGTTTTCAGCGGTTGGGGTTGGATGCCGGAGCGATCGCACAATTCCTCAGCCATGGCGAGATTACGAATATATTGGGGCGCGTCACCGGGGGCGAACTGTCCCGGATTGACGGCTTGCTGCAAGTGGTGGGCAGTGGTGCGAATCTGTATTTGATCAATCCGGCGGGGATTGTCTTTGGGGCGGGGGCGCGGCTGGATGTGCCGGGCAGCTTCACGGCGACGACGGCGGATCGGATTGGCTTTGCGGGGGGTTGGTTTAATGCGACAGGGGCGAATGATTATGCCACGTTGACGGGAACACCGCGCCAGTTTTCGTTTTTACAGGCGGAACCGGGGGGCATTGTCAACGCGGGAACCCTGAGCGCACCGGGAACCGTGCAACTATTGGCGGGCAGCATCGCGAATCAGGGCACAATCAACGGGCAGCAGGTGACGATCGCAGCAGTGCCGGGGACGAGTCGGGTGCGCATTTCGGAACCGGGGATGTTGTTGAGTGTGGAGTTGGAGCGGGATGCGATCGCGCCTGCGGGACTGATTCGCCCGGTGGATTTGGCCCAATGGCTGACGGGCGCACCGGGAAGCGTGGACAATCGGGGCCAGATTCGCGGCCAAACCGTTGACCTGATGGCGGCAACGCAGGTTTCAACCCTTGACCCTGAACTGATCCGCACCGCAGACGGCTATTATCCCACCGTCACCCTGTTCCCGGAAAATTTGGGAGATCCTTGGTCGGTGTCGTTGATTGATGCGCGGGTGGATGATCCCTACGCGCTGCTCTACGGGGGGACGGCGGGCACGATTAGCCGCGTTGTGGGGCGCGATCGCGCTGGCCTCGATGCCGTCCAAGCCACCCTCGATCGCGTTGCTGATCCAGTAGATCAACTCACCATCGCCGCCGAAGGGAATCAAGGAAATCTTTGGCTCGGCGATACCTGGCTGACGGCGGCCAATGTGGGGGACTACCGCACCCAGTTGCAGCAATGGGGCGAGGCGCTCACTCCGGAGGCGAGT
>CAZCWE010000353.1:0-2775 GCA_964502285.1 uncultured Spirulina sp.
GCCTTTGATGTGGCCACCCAAGGCACGATCGCCCAAGATGCCACCTTCACGATCGAAACCGTCCCCGTTTCCTGCTGCTGCCCCCAATGCCACACCACGTTTAATCCTCCCGACTGGATTTATGAATGCCCCACCTGTCACACCTTTGTCAGTCAAGTGCTCACGGGGCGGGAAATTGAACTCACGTCGTTAGAGGTGTCGTAGTCGTGATTATCCCGACGCGGTGAGAGCCACGACCCGAAAAATCTGCCCCTCGATGCCTCGGGCCGTAGTTGCTCGACGCAATCTTTCGATAAGATATGGGGTGATTGTTTGAGATAGAAAGAGTTATGCAAGGTGTAGCGGGTTTTGTTATTGGTGCAGCGATCGCCAGCGTCGTTGGTGTGGGGTTACAGCGGCGCAAACTGGAAATGCTCCAGGCGAGCCACAAAACAGAATTGACCACCCTCCGGCAAACCCTAGAACAGGATTACGAGCGGCAATTGAAAACCGCCACAGAGTCCTTGAAAATTGAGCCACCGCGTCAAACTACTGCCCCGGCAGCGGTAGATCAAAACGCCCTACAGCAAAAATTCGCCCGTGAACAAGCGCAAGCGGTGCAAGAGGTGCGATCGCACTACGAGGCCAAACTCGCGACCCTGACCGCCCAACATCGGGCCGAACTCGCTGCCCTGCGCCCCACCGCCGTCGCCCCAGGATCAACCGAGGCCCCCACGGCCGTGATTGACCCGATCCAAGCCCTCAGCCACCCCGACCCCGCCTATCGTCGCCACGCTGCCCAAAATTTCCACGAACTTATCCTGACCCAACCCATTCGCGCCGCTGCTGAACCCTGGCTTGCAGATTTAGCCTGCTTGAGCCAAGATCCTGAGCCCAGCGTGCGTCAGGCTGCGATCGCAGCGATCGCCGATGTCAAGAGCGATCGGGTCATCCCCTGGATTGAGCAAGCCCTCCGCGACCCCGATCCCAACGTTGTGCAAACTGCCGCCGCTGCCATCAACGCCTTCAAAACCTACACCCCTCAAACTCCCCTGCCCCTCCCCAAAAACGCCGCCTACACCCCTGAGGCATGACCACCCCAGCCGCTCAATCCCGCCCGACTCAACCCGATCAGCACCACAGACAACCCACTCATTCCTGAACACCCTATCTTTTCTCGTCCATGTCTACTGCACTCCCACCCGCTCTCGATAAAATCGTCCAACGCTTTCAACGCCGCACCGACCCCAAACAACGCTATCAACAACTCCTCTGGTACGCCAACAAACTCGATGCCATGCCTGATGAGGCCAAAACCTCAGAAAATCAAGTCAAAGGCTGCGTTTCTTTGGTGTACATTACCGCCGACCTTCACGATGGCAAAGTCACCTATCGCGGCGATGCCGACGCACAACTCGTCAAAGGATTAGTCGCTCTCTTAATCACTGGACTCAACGACCTCACCCCCGCAGAAATTCTCGCCGTTGAACCCAATTTCATCGAAATGATGGGACTCAACGCCAGCCTCACCCCTTCCCGTGCCAATGGCTTTTTCAACATCTTCCAAATGATGAAAAACAAAGCCCTCGGTTTCCAACTCGCCGCCAGCGGTGAATCCTAAGTTGACATCCTCCCCACGCCTTTCGGCTGGGGAGGATGTCAATGTTTTAATGTGCGCCAGATTAGCCCCGACGCACATTAAAACAGCACCATTCGCCGCGCTTCCAGAGGGTAGCGATGATCCAGCCGTGGGCTTCGAGGACATCGGACACCTCTTGGGCCTGTTCGAGAAGAATGCCGCTGAAAATGGCCCAGCCTTTGGGTTTGACGAGTTGCGCCATTTGGGGAATCATCGGCATGATGATTTCGGGCAGAATATTACAGACAAGGCCGTCTACACTGTCATCAATTGATGCTTGCAAAAGGTCAATGCTGCCCTGTTTGACGGTTAAGCGTTCTGGGGGGATGGCGTTGAGGTTGCAGTTTTTAACGGTGGCGTTGACGGACATGATGTCGGTATCCACGGCGTAGACATGGCCCGCGCCGAGGAGAATGGCCCCGATGGATAAAATGCCGGAACCGCACCCGATGTCGGCCAAGACCGTTTCAGGGGTGCATTGTGCTTCGCGCATTTCGAGGGATTCGAGGCAGAGTTGGGTGGTGGCATGGGTTCCCGTGCCAAAGGCGGAGCCGGGGTCAAGGCGGAGGGGAATACGATCGCTCTCCGGAACCGGTAACCACGCCGGACAGATGACGAAGCGATCGCCGATCTCTTGGATCTCCCAGTGGTCTTTCCAACTGCTGGACCAGTCTTCTTCGTGGATCAAGTTCCAGGTTACCTTTGGGGGGAGAAGTTCCACCGCGATCGCATCCTGTTGCAGCCAGATCGAAAGCGCCGACAGATCCAAGGTGTGGGCATTCACTTCCGGCAGATAGGCCCGCACCCGTAACGCTTTTTCCATTCCCAAGGCCGGCAGATCTTCCGGTGGCGTTGGGATTAAATCCGTGGCCATCCCCTGACAGCCGAACTCCGTTAAACGCCAAAAGATCACATCTTCAGCAGCCGGATGGCCAATGATTTGCAATTCCCACCAGCGGTTGGTCATGGACTATCCTCAACTTATGTCAAACATGGCAGCATCATCCGGCATCACCCCGATGCCCTGACCGGATGCGATCGCATCCGGCCGGAGCATCAAGTGCCCCGCGTCACCCTAGAGCGCGACGGTGTAAGCGTCCTCAATCCCCGCAATTTGGGTGATTTCCGTCAACACACCTTCCGGCAACGGATCATCC
>CAZCWE010000353.1:2785-4757 GCA_964502285.1 uncultured Spirulina sp.
CGCGATCGCACCCCATTCTCAGGATTACATCCCGCCAGCGGCCCTAGAGAGTGACGGTATAAGCATCTTCAATCCCCGCAATTTGGGTGATTTCCGTCAGCAACCCATCCGGCAGCGGATCATCCAAACTCAAGGCCATCACCGCATTGCCCCGCACAATTTTCCGCCCCACCTGCATACTGGCGATATTGACGTTGAAATTCCCCAACATCGAGCCAATCTGACCAATAATTCCCGGCATATCCCGGTGCAGCGTGAACAGCATATGACCACTGGGCGGCAAATTGATCGGGAACCCATCGAGATTCGTCACCCGAATTTCCCCATCGGATTGCAACACCCCCGTCACCGAATGCTCACCCAAGGAACCACGCACCTCCAGATGCAGTGCCCCGGAATAGTCCGACACAGACGCATCCTTCGTTTCCGTGACGTGAATGCCGCGCTCCTTCGCTTCGATCGCTGCGTTCACATAGTTGACCCGCTCCCGCAGGGCTTGGGAAAGAAGACCCTTCAACGAAGCCACCACAATCGGCTGACTTTGGGCCATAGCGAGATCCCCTTGCAGGCGCACATTGAAGCGATCGACCCGACCGCCAGCCAACTGCCCGACCAGATTCCCCAAGGTTTCCGCCAATTGGAGATAGGGCTTGAGTTTTTCCATCACGTTGGGATTCAAACCGGGGATATTCACCGCCGATCGCGCCTGTAACCCCAACAGCACATCGCGAATCTGCTCAGCCACATCAATGGCCACATTCACCTGCGCCTCGGCGGTGGATGCGCCGAGGTGCGGGGTAATCACGATCTGCTCTTCGAGTTCGCGCAGGGGCGATTCTCCGAGGGGTTCCGAGTCGAACACATCCAACGCCGCTCCGGCGATTTTGCCCTCTTTCAAGGCGGTGTAGAGTGCTTGTTCATCGACAATGCCGCCACGGGAACAGTTAATGATTCGAGTGGTGGGCTTCATCATGGTGAGGGCATCGGGCCCGATCAGGTTAGTGGTCTCCGGCGTTTTGGGGACGTGGAGGGTGATGTAGTCCGCTTCTTTGAAAATGAAGTCCAGATCCACCAAGCGGCAGCCCAGTTGTTCGGCACGTTCGGCGGAAATAAACGGATCATAGGCGATTAAGTTCATGCCCAAGGCTTTGCCGACGGTGGCCACATGGGAGCCAATTTTACCCAAGCCCACCACGCCGAGGGTTTTCTTGTAGACTTCTGCGCCGACGAAGCGTTTGCGCTCCCAGCGGCCTGCTTTGAGGGAACTGTGGGCTTCGGGAATGTGGCGCGAGAGGGACAACATCATCGCGAGGGCGTGTTCGGCGGCGGCGGTGGTGTTGCCTTCGGGAGAGTTGACGACGACGATACCGCGACGGGTGGCGGCGGGAATATCGACGTTGTCTACGCCAACCCCAGCCCGGCCGATGATTTTGAGTTGTGTCCCCGCCTCGATCACCTCTTTGGTGACCTTGGTGCCGGAGCGAATCATCAGCGCATCATATTCCGGAATGATGGCGATCAGTTCGTCAATGGGTAAGCCCGTTTTGACATCAACTTTGGCCACTTGAGATAGGATATCGATCCCCGCTTGATCGATAGGGTCAGATACTAGGACTTTAGCCATAACAAATAACTTTAAGAAAATCTGTAACGCTACCGACGGACAGAGCGTGCAGTAGGCATTGTATCGAGAAACGGGGAGCTACGGGGCAAGCTTGGGAAAGAATTCACAACTGGGCGGATCAGGGGCGATCGCACCTCGGATTCTCACCCTTGCCTGTAGTGTGTTCAAGGTTCGCTGGTATTCTACGAAGAAGCTGAAGCCATCGAAATCCTCACCATCATTTCCGGACTTGTCATGAACTATTTAATTGCTGTCTTTCCCGATCGCATCACCGCCGAAGCGGCCTACACCGCCCTCGAACAGGCCAAGCTGCCGATGAATCAGGTCACCATTCTCGGCCGGGGCTAC
>CAZCWE010000354.1:0-4733 GCA_964502285.1 uncultured Spirulina sp.
AAGCCGTCCAAGGCTACATTTCCGAACCCCTCACCATCGAAGCCAAACTCGACAGCTTCGAGCGGGCTTGGGAACGCGCCCAAACCCTCGAACGCCTCGACTGGCAACAGGTTTTGGTCTAAGGATTTTGCCCTCACCCAACCCTCTCCCACGGGAGAGGGCTTTCGGCGCCCTTCTCCCATTGGGAGAAGGGCTGGGGATAAGGGCAGTTTAGGCAACACGACTAGTTATTTCTTCTCGTTCTACTCTTTTGATTTCAAGGCATTATGGCGATTAAAGTTCTGGTTCCCACCCCGCTGCAAAAGTTCACCAACAACCAAGCGGTGATCGAAACCACTGGCGGCAACATTAATGAAATGATTGATCAACTCGAAGCGGCTTGTCCGGGGATTAAAGACCGGATTTGTGATGAAACGGGTAAGCCGCGCCGCTTTCTGAATCTGTATGTCAACAGTGAAGATATTCGCTTTTTGGATGGTGCGGAAACGGCCCTCAGCGATGGCGATGAGGTGAGCATTGTCCCGGCGGTGGCTGGGGGTTAAGCTCGGCTGCTTTGCAAAGTTTGCGGGACTGCGATCGCAGCCCCGCGAAATTCAACGGTTAATCCATTGGGCCCTGATGCGATCGCATTGGGGTTTTTTCTCTGGCGCGATGCTCCGGCTCAAAATCGAAAGAGACTCGCACCATTCCTAGGGAAACGGGAGAGATTCCCCTATACTGTTGACTCGGCAAAATGCCCCGCGATCGCTCAATATCCGCCGTGATGACGGGCGATATTGCATCGATCGGCTGTGATTTGGGAGATAGGCATGCATGAAAATTTGAATCCAAAAGCGTGGTTTAGTAATATTCCCCGCGATTTGTTGGCCGGTGCTGTGGTGGCCTTGGCGTTGGTTCCGGAGGCGATCGCCTTCTCGATCATCGCCGGGGTTGACCCAAAAGTGGGCCTCTACGCCTCCTTTTGCATCGCCATCACCACCGCCTTCCTCGGCGGTCGCCCCGGCATGATCTCCGCCGCCACCGGAGCCATGGCCCTCCTGATGGTCACCCTCGTGCGCGATCACGGCCTCGCCTACCTCCTCGCCACCACCATCCTCACGGGTATCCTGCAAATCGTCTGGGGTTGGGTCAAGCTCGGCAACCAAATGCGCTTCGTCCCCCGCGCCGTCATGGTGGGCTTCGTCAATGCCTTAGCGATTCTTATTTTTGATGCCCAATTGCCCCAATTTGAAGGTGCGCCCCCCTTGGTTTACCTCGTGGTCGGGGTCGGTTTAGCGATTATCTACGGCCTGCCCGTGTTGTTCAAGGTCATCAAAGCCCCCAACGTAATCCGCGCCATTCCCGCCCCCCTCATTGCGATTATTGCGATCACCTTCCTCACCCGTACCCAAGGCTGGGAGCTGCCCACCGTCGGCGATATGGGCGATCTTCCTGATGCTTTGCCCATCTTCCAATTGCCCGCTGTGCCCTTCACCTTTGAAACACTCCGCACGATTTTGCCCTATTCCTTTGCCCTGTCCTTCGTCGGCCTGCTGGAATCCTTCCTCACCGCCAACGTCATCGACGACCTCACCGGCACGCCCAGCAACAAAAACCAAGAAGCCCTCGGCCAGGGGATCGCCAACATCATCGCAGGCTTTTTCGGCGGCATGGCTGGCTGCGCGATGATTGGGCAATCGGTGATTAATATCACGTCGGGGGGACGGACGCGCCTTTCCACCCTGGCGGCGGGGGTCTTGCTGTTCATCGGCATTATCATTGTTGGGGATCAGATTGCCCAAGTGCCGATGGCGGCGTTGGTGGCGGTGATGATTATGGTGTCGATTAGTACCTTTAGCTGGGGGTCGCTGAAAAATATTCGCCGCGTGCCGAAGAGTGAAACGGCGGTGATGATTACCACGGTGGTGGTGACGATTTTGACCCACAACCTCGCCACGGGGGTGATTATCGGTGTGGCCTTGAGTACGATTTTCTTTAGTCGCAAGATTGCGAAATTAACGCGCATTGAATCGGAACTGAACGCAGACGGAACCCATCGCACCTATCACGTCTACGGACAGATTTTCTTTGTGTCGGTGGAAAATTTTCTCAGCTCGTTTAATTTTAAGGAGCCGGTGGAGACGGTGCATCTGGATCTCACCCATGCCCATTTGTGGGATCAGTCGTCGGTGGATGCGATTGATAAGATTGTGTTTCGGTTTCGCAAGTATGGGACGCAGGTGGAGTTAATCGGGATGAATGAGGCGAGTGAAACGTTAGTGGATCGCCTGGCGTTGCACCGTCATAGCGAAGCGGATGATCTGCCGATTCACTAGGGCGAGATCGCTCTCTCGCCGTGGTTCAATTGAGGGGGATGATCTCCTCCGTTTGTTCTAGTCAACCCCACCCAGTCATCATGTTAGCGAAGCGAATTTTGCCCTGTTTAGATGTCAAATCCGGTCGCGTCGTCAAAGGCGTTAACTTTGTTAATTTGCAGGATGCGGGCGATCCGGTAGAACTCGCCCAGGTCTATAACGAAGCGGGCGCGGATGAACTGGTGTTTCTCGATATCACCGCCACCCATGAAGACCGCGACATCATCCTGGATGTGGTCTATCGCACCGCTGAACAGGTGTTCATTCCCCTCACGGTGGGCGGCGGGATTAATTCCTTAGACAAAATTAAAGAATTATTACGGGCCGGGGCGGACAAAATCAGCATTAACTCTTCAGCGGTGCGGAATCCGGACTTGATTAAAGCGGCGAGCGATCGCTTCGGTAACCAATGCATTGTGGTAGCGATCGATGCCAAACGCCGCGACGATCCCAGCAATCCCGGCTGGGACGTGTATGTGCGCGGCGGTCGCGAGAATACCGGCCTCGATGCCCTCACCTGGGCGCAAACCGTCACCGAGTACGGCGCGGGGGAAATCCTCCTCACCAGCATGGATGCCGACGGAACCCAAGCGGGCTACGACCTCGACCTCACCCGCCAAATCGCCGATGCTGTGGATGTGCCGGTGATTGCCTCCGGTGGGGCGGGGACGACGGAGCATATTTATCAGGCATTTACCGAAGGACGAGCCGAAGCGGCCCTCCTAGCATCTCTGTTGCACTATGGCCAATTGACCGTAACGGAAATTAAAGATTATCTTCAGCAACATCAAATCCCTGTACGCCTGTAGGGCTGCAACCTTTCCCAGTCTGACCGTGCTGAACATTTCGTAAATTTATAGATTAGAATAGGGATGATCGTTACAAAACGTAAGATATGTTGATTCCTATTCTAATCTTTGATGTGGCACTCGTCGCATGGTCACTCCATCTCATGCAAGAGGCCTTTCAAAAACAGGAATTTTCGTTGATGCTGGCCGGAACCTTGGTTTCTCTTTCTGCTGCGGCGCTTCTCGTGGTTTATTTCTTGATGAATAACTGCTTGAGTTCCCTGAGCGGCAGTAGTTACATTTCCTATTTTTAAGCTTCACCGTGCCTGAGACGGTTTTTTCGCGCAAAGACTTGACAACGGCCCGCCTAATCAGACATATTAAATAACGCACGATCCGGGGTTATAGCTCAGTTGGTAGAGCACCTGCATGGCATGCAGGGGGTCAGCGGTTCGAATCCGCTTAGCTCCATTTTTTATAGCAGTAGCCAGAAGCGTTAGGACATCTAACATTTCTTTTTAATGAGGGCTGAGGGTCGTCGAAGCCCGGCCGCTTACCCTTCGACGACCCTCAGGGTGCGCTGGTTTGCCGTTCTGTCTGCATTCACGCGGCGGCGTGAACGAGGGCGTTAGGACGCGGAGGTTTGCCAGGCGGGATGATTTAAGATTGCTTCAAAGGTGCGCACGCCCCGGAGTTGGTTGGAGAGGGGGAGATGTCCCTGAGGGGCGGTGAGGTTCCAGGTGAAGCTGTTGGGGTAGCGTGTCCAGTTGTTGTCCTGTCGCCAACCGATGCGATCCCAGAGTTTGGTGAAATTTTTACCGAGACTGAGCCAGAGTTTCCGCTGTACGGAAAAGCCAAACTTGCCTTCGGAATAGGTTTGCCAGAGCAGATCCAGGGTTTGAAAGTCAGGAATGGGGACTTTATCGACTTCGGAAAAATAGAGCCATTTGCGTTGGACAGCAGCGGGGCCGACGAGTTCGCAAAGGAGCTGGATCGAGAGGCGATCGGCAGTGAGATAGTCTTGGACGATCAGAGCGTCTTGGAGGGTCTGATAGTTGACATCGCGCTCGGATTGGGGGGTGACGATGCCATCGGGATAGGTGGCTTCGAGGAGTGCCGCGATCGCACTATTGTCCGCCTGGGCTAAACATTGATAAATCTTGCCCCGTGCGGGGGTGGGGGGAGCGTCTTCGGTTTCGAGTAAATAGGTTTGGAGCGCAGTCAAGCCATCTTCCCCCGCCGCAGCGAGGCGATCCACCGTGGCGAGTTGGGTTTTGAGAATACCTGTGGCGAAGGCTTGCTCTAGTTCGGCGGCAAGCTGATCGGGGGGTAAGGTGGTGCTGTTCTGGTCGCTCATGTAACGTTTTTTTGCTGTCCCGTTCTAGATTGTATCTTGCCTAGAGCCCCGGATGCGTTTAATGATCCCGGTGGTGGAGGTGGGGATTTCCACTTGGATCAGTTCCACTCGTCCCCCGTAGGCGATCACGTCGGGATATTCGGGGAGGGTTTCGGGGGTGTAGTCGCCGCCTTTGACATAAATATCTGGTTGCAGAGATGAAGATGCTACAGTGGAAATATTCTTTGACCCTGA
>CAZCWE010000355.1:0-3811 GCA_964502285.1 uncultured Spirulina sp.
TCACCCTCTACGACATGGCCAAAGCCCTCGAAAAGTCGATGCAAATCGAGCAGATTCGGTTAATTTCCAAAACCGGAGGCAAGTCCGGCGACTATCTCACCGAACTTGCCTAAAGTTACGCGAATGTTTGGGTTGGTGCTGACATACAGGGTTTTAACTGGGTATCAATTTTGCGAATATGGTTGATAAACCAATCGAGAAGATTTTGATTGATTTGCAACACCAGTAAAAAGCTAGGGCCACGGTTGGCAAATTCTGTCTTAACTTCCTCATAATTCGCGATAAACTGCTGATGGGCTTCACCATTAGTCCGAGCCACAGGGCATTTGTAGCGATACATGCACTGCTCCTCGAAGCCAAAATGCTGTTTCACATAAAGGTCTAAAAAATTAAGAATTTTTTGGATTTCGTCCTGACCTTTATTCTCTTTCATTGCTTCGACCAGCAAGTTCATTTGATCAATCAGTTGCTTATGCTGCTGATCAATTTCAGGAATACCAATTTTTAAAGAATCATCCCAAATAAGTGGCATATTACTCTCAATTCCCAAGAATGTGACTTATAGACCTATTGTGTCGGCAAGCTTGTGAAAAACTTGGGAAGTATCACCGTTCTCACGTAAAAGTTTGTGTTTCTTCATAGTCTTTGGACGAGACTCCTCGCGCTGGCTTCAATTCCGCTACTTTGACGAGCATCAAAGCGGCGGGGGCGTTCGGGTGGGGTCGTCTCACGGTAGAATCCAAGTGATTGTGCATGGGGAGGAAGCCAGGATTATGAAGATTGGCATTTTGGGAACGGGGTTGATGGGTGAACCGATGGCGCTGCGTTTGATCGCAGCGGGGCATCAGGTCACAGCGTACAATCGCACCGCGAGTAAATTAGAGGCGATCGCTACCGCAGGCGGCACAACTACCCCCCAAGCGGCGGAGGTCTTGCAGGCGGTCGAGGTGGTGATTTTGATGGTGAGCGATCGCGCTGCGATCGATGCAGTCCTATGGCAGGACGAGGTTGCCAAGCATATCGCGGGTCAAACCTTCATCCAAATGGGCACGATCGCCCCCCAAGAAAGCCGCGACCTCGCCGCCAAAATTCGCGCCGCTGGGGGTGACTATCTCGAAGCCACGGTATTAGGCAGCATCCCCCAAGTGAAAACCGGGACATTGCTCGTGATGGTGGGCTGTGATCTGCCTCAACAATACCTGAACTACACCAGCCTTTTTAAAGCATTGGGAGAAAACCCGATCCATGTGGGCAAAATTGGCACAGCCGCAGCCCTAAAACTCGCCCTCAATCAATTGATCGGGTCGTTGACGACAGCTTTTGCCCTGAGTTTAAAATTTGTTCAAAACGAAGGGCTGGCGGTCGATCTATTTATGACTGTGTTGCGGGAAAGTGCGCTATATGCCCCCACCTTTGATAAGAAGTTGCAGCGCATGGTTGACGAAGATTTCACCCACCCGAACTTTCCCACCAAGCATCTCCTCAAAGACATGACATTATTTCAAGATGCAACCCCAGGCTATCAAACGGATCTTGTCCAAGGGGTGATCAATGTGCTCAAAACAACCATCGAATCCGGCCATCAAGATGATGATTATTCATCGCTCTCCACTGCGATCGCACCGGATTAACTCTGGGTGCAAAAGACGGGCGGGAGGGTGCGATCGCTACAGCCTAAACAATCACAAACGTGAAACACCACCCTGAGGACAAGGCACAACAGCAGAGAGCCCCCCAAGCCCACCTGAATAGGTCGGTTGCAAGCCGCAACGCCCAACACAATTGTTGACCGGATTTGATTTTACCCTTCACGTCAGGGGATCAAGGGAGTATCTGCCTGGGTACTGATTCAAGCTGCCATGGGCTAGAAAAAGCTGAATGTCCTCAAGATTCCACCATCCCCAGAACACCCCTTGGGGAGCCATCTTAAATTTTTTGTATGGTTTCATGATTCTGACTAGTTTTTCTATAACTTGGGCAGTAAACACTCGATAAACAACGAAATGTGTAGCTTTCGTGAATCATAAAACCATGTTTCTACTCATGCTTGATATCGTTCTCACGTCTCTAGAAACATCATGAATACCACACCTCTTCATGCACCTCAAGTGACCCTCTTTGGACAGCCGGCTGAGCGGGGCAGATGGTTGCTAATCCCGTTGGGAATGGTGATTTTACTCTGCTTAGGGAGCGTCTACTCCTGGAGTATTTTCAAAACTCCCTTACAAAATGAACTGGGAATCAGCACAACCCAAAGCCTCTTGCCCTATACCTTCGCATTGGTTTTCTATGCTGTAACCATGCCGATCGCAGGCTTTTATATTCCGCGTATCGGGACTCGAATCACAACGGCAATCGGTGGCATTATCGTGGGTTTAGGGTATATCCTTGCCAGCTTTACCACTCAGATCGGGGGGCTGATTTTCACCTATGGTGCGATCGCGGGTATTGGAGTGGGCATAACCTATGGTGTGCCGATGGTGGTCGCGGCGCGTTGGTTTCCCGATAAAAAAGGTCTAGCGGTGGGGTTGACCATCGTGGGCTTTGGTCTTTCCCCATTCGTAACAGCACCGCTGGCTAATTACTTAATTAATGCCTATACTGTCCGCCCCACGTTACGCATGCTTGGGATTACGTTTATTGTTGTCATTGTCGCGATCGCCTTCACGATGAATGTACCGCCCAACGGTTGGCATCCTCAAAAGGCGATCGCCACCACTCAACCACGCTCCACTGCAAACTATCCCCCGAATTTATTGAAGAGTCGATCGTTTTATGCACTATGGATTTGCTATGCGATTGGCACAATTGTTGGATTGAGTGCCATTGGTATTTCTAGCCCCGTGGGAGAAGAACTGATTGAGATTAATCCGACGATCGCGGCTGCCAGTGTGTCGTTATTCGCTGTCTTTAATGGTGTAAGCCGTCCATTATTTGGTTGGTTAAGCGATCGCTTTAAGCCACACTACATCGCAATTTTTTCCTACACATTGATTTTGATTGCCTGCATTTTAATGATTAATGCCCGCACTGGGCAAGTTGCCACATTCCTCATAGCATTTTGCCTCTTTTGGTTTTGTTTAGGAGGTTGGTTAGCGATGGCTCCAACGATCACCCTGCGCTTTTTTGACCCTGACCACTATGCCCAAAACTATGGCATTGTTTTCACTGCCTATGGCATTGGTGCGTTGCTTGGAACTTTAGTGACGGGCCGGATTCGAGATTTATTTGGAACCTATAACTATGTGTTTTATCCGATGGCAATCCTGGCGATTATTGGTATTATTACCGCGAGTTTCTTCCTCAAACCCGAAAAAGTCACCCTCCATGAATCAACGTCAACGTTAGGAGATGAATAAGAAATCGTAAGGGAGTGATAACAAAATCAAATCACCCTGGTGTTTGCTGATTGTATTATTAATAGATGTTAATAGCATGCTTTTGTGAGAGATTCCATCCGTCACTATATGGATATTTATGGGGGTGCGATCGCAGGAATGCCAGCAGAACGTTAAGGGAATGTGATGAGTTTAATTGAAATCTTTAAAGTATTGACGAAAACCAGAGGCTTAAGTAAGCATAAATATCTGCGCCTTCCCGAATTTGAGAAGCCATAATGAGGTTAGTGCTGAAGGAGTGTTAATGATGCGGGAGCGATTTAAACAGTGGCGGCAAACAGGTAAGTTCACCCAGAAATGGGGGCTTGGCGCGATCGCAACTTCTGTTGTGCTGGCGATGGTCTGTTGGTTGTGGCTCCTCCCCGATGGCAACCTCCAAGCCGAGCCTAACCGGCTCAACTCCAGCGAGGAAA
>CAZCWE010000355.1:3918-4726 GCA_964502285.1 uncultured Spirulina sp.
CGACAACAAGGCCAAAGCCGCAGATTTCCGAGGGGCAGATCTCAACGGAGCTAATTTTTGTGATGCGAGCCTGAGTGGTGCGGACTTCAATGGTGCGAGCCTCTGCGGGACGAACTTTTCCGGGGCTGACCTGAGCAAGGCTGACCTCAGTGGCGCAAATCTGGTCGAGGCAAATCTCAGCGGTGCTAACCTTAATGGGGCATCCCTGCGATTTTCTGATCTCAAGGGGGCAGATCTCCGCTACACCACGCTCCGCAATGCCGACCTCCGCAATGCCAATCTGCGCGGTGCTGACCTCCACTGCACGTTTCTCAGTGGTGCGAATTTCAGTGAGGCGAATCTCAGTGGTGCTCTACTCTTTTTCGTCAATTTACGGGGGGTTCTGAATCTTGAACCGCGTCAACTCAAGGCCAAACCGTCACCGTTCCTCTGTCATGCGGCGTTGCCCTATTATTCCCAACCCATTACGTTAAACCCGAATTCCGCCTGCGATCGCATCCCTGATCTGTTGAGCGATCGTTATGATATTTCCCTCGAAGAAGCTCAAGAAATTATCCACGAAGCCCGACAATACCGCTGGGGAGATCTCCCAAAAGATTAAATAAGAGCAATTCTGAAGTGCGATCGGGCCAAACTCTTCATGTTTTTTGAATCCTTAAGATATTGTCAGAAAATTGAGAAGAGTAGCGGGAAAAGAGAAAGAGCTAAACTTGAGATTCAGTGATTCGCAAAGATGATGACCCTAACGCTCAACCCTTAGTGGTGCAGAAAACGGCTGAACCCATTGAAAAAGCGTGGTTTACCCAGG
>CAZCWE010000356.1:0-4726 GCA_964502285.1 uncultured Spirulina sp.
TTGGGACTGCTCCCGAATAAACGCCAACGGCTCATAATCTTGGCTCAACTCCAACGCCCGATTCGCCGCCTCGGTTTGCCCCAACAGCAGCGCACAAACCGCCTGCTCCAAATACACATCCTGCCGCCGTCCCAGACGCGCCAGCCAATCCTGAGCCTGGGTAATATAGTGGGGCTGTCCGTAGGCAAACCCCCGCGCCAACAGCGCGTACACCGCTAAATACATCGCCACGGCCGACGGGCGGCGGGCTTCGGCTTCAAACAGGTCTTGCTGTTCGGCGGTGGTGAGATAGTTACGCAGTTGCTGAATAAACCGGAGAAAATCATCGAGGCTTAACCCCGATTGGTCATCGCCGCTGCCGTCAATGCCGCCGCGATCGTCGAGCATTTCACCGAGCACCTGTAGGCCCCGCTGCCGAGCGTCGTGATCCTCCGGGTTTTGGGTGAGTAATTCTAAAATGCGGTAGGGGCGGAGTTTGTAGAGGTCGGCTTGGATTTCGCCGCGAATATTGGGGAAGAGGCCTTCCCGGAGCAGAATGTCTTGGCCGTAGTGGGTGGTTTGGGCGGCTTGGTCGGAGTGACCCTGTTGCCATTGTTCGCGGCCCAATTCGAGGCAGGCGAGGGCGATCGTGAGGACAATATCGGCCCGACTGAGGCGATTGTTGACGAGTTTGGCTTGGTCGGGGGGCAGTTTGGCGTGGGGGTCGATGAGGGGTTCGGCCAGCTGCAAGACGAGTTCGTATTCGCCGAGTTCGTGGAGGAGGAGCAACGCCCCGATCAGTTGTTCGGCATCGAGGTCAAGGCTGGGGGGGCTGGCGGTTTGGTTGCCTTCGGGGTAGGGGGTGTTGAGAAATCGCGCATCGTATTGCGATCGCTCCTCCTCATTGGCGAGCACCGCATAGGCTTCGTCGAGGAGTTGCTTGCGGGTGTTAATCGCCAGATCACTATATTCACGACGCGGTAACTGGAGGGCGCGATCGTGATAAGCCTGACTCAGTTGCTGCCCATCGGCTTGGATGGGTGTCCCCAAGATTCGGTAATAATCGAGCGGAATTCGCACAGTCAGCTCTCCTTGGGACGACGTGATGAAAGGGACAGCAAAACTCGCAACGACGAATCACACGAGATCGGCTCACGTTGGCGTTTCAGGTTTTCTCCCCCAACTCTGGGGTGGAGATAGCGATCGCGAGTTTTAACCTAGTCATCTTAGCATCCAACTCTGCGTTGCGAAGGGTCATACACCATCGGGTTTAGGCAAGCTGCAAGTTTTACAATTTCGTGAAAAATGTTAACAGTGAACATTTTAAGGACACAACTTGTTATATTGGAATCAGGGGAAATTCATCGACGCACGCTCTCAATTTTCCCGCCTTGTCAATCTCAGACACCCTCGCGATCGCATCCCGCCATCGGTTCTCTTAACTCTCGATGGGTCGGGGCGTGAGGTTGATGTCATTTACAGCCACTCGGAGGTCTCCATGAAATATTCAACCGTTCATCATTCGTCCCACCGCTTCCATCTCGAAGACCTGCTCCACGAGATGGCCACCTTCACCAAATCCGGTGCGAGTGCCTTGGCCAACGCCGTCACCACCTTCTTAGTCCAGCCCAGCGAACCGCGCATTCACCTGCGGCGATCGCCCCAAGGCCACAACGACTGGGAAGTCTTTGAGCCCCGCAGCCATGAAACCTACTATTTTGACACCGAACATGAGGTGCGGGCCTGGCTCGAACGCCGTTATAACCAATAACCAAGTCCTGTGGCACAATAACCACAGCCCCTGATGATTTGGTAGTGTCTGCGTGAATATCGCCTTTATTATTGACCCGATCACAAAACTCGATCCCACCCACGACAGCACCGTGGCAATGATGGAGGCAGCGCAGCACCGCGGCCATACCCTGTGGATCACCACCATGGACAGCCTCACGGTCAAAACCGGGGAACCTTGGGCCCAGCTCACCCCGGTCACCCTTGATCCCGTGCAACTCGTCGATGGCCATTGGCAGGCCCCAGAGCCCTGGTATCGCTTGGGGCAACCGGTGTTCCAATCCCTCACCACCATGGATGTGGTGATGATGCGCCAAGATCCACCGGTCACGATCCCCTACCTCTATGTCACACAGATCTTAGACCTCCTAGATCCATCCCAAACCCTTGTGATTAATCGCCCTCGCGGTGTTCAGGCGGCCAACGAAAAACTCTACGCCCTCAACTTCCCCGACGCGATCCCCACCACCATCGTCACTGCCGCCAAGTCCGTCATTTTAGACTTCTTGGCCGAGCAAGGGGCGGTGGTGTTAAAACCCTTGGCGGGCAAAGGTGGGGAAGGGATTTTATTTTTAAAAGAGGGCGATCGCAACACCAACTCCCTGATTGAACTCAGCACCCAATGGGGCACAATGCCAGTGATGCTCCAGCAATATCTCCCCGCCGCCACCGAGGGCGATAAACGGATCATCCTCCTCGATGGAAATGCGATCGGTGCCGTCAACCGCATCCCCACCGGCACTGACTTTCGCGGCAACATGGCCGTCGGCGGTCGCGTCGCCGCCATAGACATCACCCCCCGCGAACAAGAAATCTGCGCCATGGTCGCCCCCCGCCTCAAAGCCGACGGCCTCTACTTTGTCGGCCTCGACGTGATCGGCGGCTACCTCACCGAAGTCAACGTCACCAGTCCCACCGGCATTCGCGAAATTGACCGACTCAATGGTGTGTCCTTAGGCGATCAGGTCATTGCTGGATTAGAACAAAAGCGGAGCTAGAACCATGGCGATTACTCCAGAGAACGAGCGCGGCTGGGCGATGTTTTGCCATCTCTCCGCTTTGCTCTGGATTCCCTTTGCTGCGATCGGCCTTCCGATCCCCTTTGCCAGTATTGTCCTGCCCCTGGTCGTTTGGGCCGCCCGCCGCCGCGAATCCAACTTCATCGACTACCACGGGCGCGAATCCCTCAACTTCCAACTGTCCATGCTGATCTATGGCTTCGTTTTGGTGCTGATTGGGGTGGGGATTGCCCTCTTTGCCATCTTGGTATTCGGATTTGAACAATTTGATCCCAATGATCCCACCGCCATCGTCGGGGCTATGGCCGGAGCCTTTGCCTACATTGCATTTCTGATCGTTTGGGCCGTCATCCAAACGATTCTTGTCGTGATCGCTGGCGTGCAAGCGGTTCAAGGGAACAAGTCCCGCTATCCCCTCACGATTCGGTTTATCCCAGCGGGCAAATCCTGATCGCTCCAGTCGTTTTCTGTTCTACACCCTCTCCCCCTGTTAAATCATGACCTCCTCCCCCATTAAACTCCCCTACTTCGATCTCATCCTCCAACGCCTTGCCAACGGCGATCCCGCCACCATCACCGCCTTCGGGAAACACGTCCATTGGGGCTACTGGGAAGACCCCAGCCTTGCCAAACAAACCCCCGAAGACTTCCGCCACGCCGCCGAACAACTCACCCACGAGGTCTACAGTGCCGCCCTGGTGGGCGATGGGCAAACGGTGTTCGATATCGGCTGCGGCTTTGGCGGCACGATAGCCAGCCTCAATGAACAATTTACCGGCATGGATCTCACCGGCCTCAACATCGACCCCCGCCAACTCGCCCAAGCCCGGCAAAACGTCACCGCCCGCCCCGGCAATCAGATCACCTGGGTCGAAGGCAATGCCTGCGCCTTGCCCTTTGCTGATGCGTCTTGCGATCGCATCCTCGCCGTGGAATGTATTTTTCACTTTCCCGATCGCCGCCAATTCTTCCAAGAAGCATGGCGCGTCCTCAAGCCCGGCGGCTATCTTGCCCTCTCCGATTTTGTCCCCCAAGCCTGGTTTTTACCCGTCACCGAACTCAACAGCACCCTCAGCAGTGATTCGGGCTTTTATGGTCAATCCAATGTCCAATACAGCATCGAAACCTATCGCCAGTTAGCGACGGAGCTTCATTTTCAACCCCACATCGAGCGCGACATTACCGAAAACACTCTCCCCACCTACGATTTTCTCATGAAAATAGGAGCCAAAAACGGCATTGATTGGTCACAATGGTCCGCCGCCACCCAAACCTTGCTCATTGCTCTGGTCAGTCGTTTGCATTTAGTGAAATATCAAATCCTGTCCTACCGGAAGGGAAACTAGCTCAGGACATGCAGCGTACCCTGAACATTGCTCAATCACTCGGATCGCTGGGGGCGGTGAGGGCGACCATGTAGAAGCCGTCCATGTGGTGATGAGGGGGAAACAGAGTGATGCTGCCATCAGGACGGGCGAAGGGAGCCAGGGGGGAATCCGGGGCGGGTGGTGCGATCGCCCAGCCGGGATGCGTGGCGAGAAACTGCGCGATTTGCTGCTCGTTTTCCGGGGGGTTGAGGGTGCAGGTGGCGTAGACGAGGCGGCCGCCGGGTTTGACCCAGGTGGCGGCGTTGGCGAGGATTTGGGCTTGGAGGGGGAGGAGTGCGGCGATCGTGGCGGGGGTTTGTCGCCAGCGGATATCGGGGTGGCGGTGGAGGGTTCCCAAACCGGAACAGGGCACATCAACGAGGACACGATCGCCCATTTGTCGATATTCCGTGCGGGTTGCACTATCACCCAATTCGGTTTTAATGCAGGTGAGGCCGAGGCGTTGGGCGTTTTGGCTGACTTTGCGGAGGCGGTGGGGGGTGCGATCGCAAGCCCAAATCGTACCCAGATCCTGCATCAATTCTGCCAAATGGGTGGTTTTGCCGCCCG
>CAZCWE010000357.1:0-3765 GCA_964502285.1 uncultured Spirulina sp.
ATTGATTAACGGGAATTTTGAGCCAATCGATGCGGCGATCGTGGACAAGCTGACGACAGGTATCCAAAACCGCTTTATGTTCGACCGTGGTGCAGGCAACTTTGGGGTGTTTTCCCTGGCGACGGAGGGCATTAACTGTCCCTTGGATCGCAAGGTTTACACTTTCAGTGGCTCCCGACGTAAAAATAATCTGGCGCGGTTGACAGTGCAGCAAAGCCGCAATTTGCTGTTTCGCCGTTTGCACTGCTGCTTCTGCCTCATCCCCATAACGATGGTCGGTACTGCTGGGGTTCCCAAAGGTTTGGGTATAACTTGCAAGCAATTGGGGCACAATGCGCGGGTCGAGGGGGGTGGTGGCGTGGTGGTCGAGATAGATCACGATGGTCAGGAGAATGCGGACAAAGGAAAATACCCATCCGTTAGGAACAATTGTGATATTTGGGCAGAGACTGAGATTGCTGCCAGAAAGGTTTGTACCGTTCTAGGGTGTGTCGTCCGTTAAGCCAGATGACAGAAGCAGCAACGTCAATCGCCCCTAAAATCTTACGAGCCGTCTTGTCATAACGGGTAGCAATGGCGCGATATTGCTTGAGTCGAGCCAAGAAATTCTCAATGAGCTGTCAGGCTTGGTAGAGATACTGATCATCAGGATAAGGCTGTTGGTGCTCAATCCTCCCCGTGAGCGACCAATTCCTATGGTCTTCTGTTCTCCCTCGCTGTTCCCCCGACATGACCGTCCTGACCGAGCAGCTTGGAGAGAGCGTAGGGTATGATGCTAAGCAAGCTTGGGGCCAGGCGCGATCGCGCTGCGTCATTTGCCCCGCCACTGTATTGGAGTGTGCGACTTAAAGATGTCTGTCCTGTCGGAACTCAGAGAACCCGGTCAACCGCAACAGTTGGTCTTCGCCCGTCATGAAACCTTTCACCCGCGCTTCGGTTGGCTCAAAAAGGGGTTTGATCGGGCGGTGCAGGATCAAGCCGAGCAGGAGCCGTCCAATTCGTTTTTGGCTGAAGATGCTCCGGTGCGGTTGGGGGTGGGGAAAAATATGGTGCGATCGATTCGCTATTGGTGTCGGGCGTTCAAGGTGATTGATGCGCAGGATCAGCCGACGGATTTTGGTTATCAGTTGTTGGGTGCGGAGGGGTTTGACCCGTACCTTGAAGATCCGGCGAGTTTGTGGCTGCTCCATTGGAAATTTTTGGAGGATGCGGCCGATTGTCCCCAACAGGCGACGGCCTGGGCGTTGATTTTTCAGCAGTTTACCGCCACGGATTTTACAGCGGAGGATCTGCTGGACTTTTTGGGGCGAGCGGTGCAGCAGTGGGAGACGAAGAAGGTGTCTGAATCTTCGTTGCGTAAGGATGTGAGTTGTCTGCTGCGGATGTATGCAGTGCAGCCCCTGTCAAAAAAGGTGAAGGGGGAGGATCGCTTGGATTGTCCGTTTACGGCGTTGGGGTTGATCCATGGGCTGGGGGATGGGCGATCGCACCGCTTTCAGGTGGGGGCGAAGGCGACCTTGCCGCCGGACATCATCGGGTATGCCTGTTTGTGCTACGCCGCCCAGCGAGAAACGGCCCAAACCATCGCCCTTGCGGCGTTGGTCTATAACCCCGACAGTCCGGGGATGGTGTTTAAGCTCACGGAAGGGGCGGTGAGTGAAGCGATCGCATCCCTGAGCAATATTGATCCCATGTTGAGCCTGGATGATGCGGCGGGAAAGTTGAGTTTTTCCTTTGGGGACGACCCGCAAGGCCGGGCAGAGCGTATCCTAGAACGGTATTACTCAGCCCGGTGATGTCTCGTGAGTGCCAAACCCCTAGCGCATTATGTCCAACCGCGTCGTCGTTACGCTCGTTCGATCAACCTAGAACGGGATGGGGGCAACCCAGAAACCTTAACGGGCTACGTGTTGACCGAACGCGCCGCCGACACGTTGGCGAAAGTGCTCCGCAGTTTTGGCCATAAAAAGCGCCATCGGGCTTGGACGATCACCGGGGTCTATGGCACGGGAAAATCAGCGTTTGCGCATTTTCTCAGCAGTCTACTCGCGCCGCGCACCAGCCCCATCCAACAGCAGGCTGCTGCAATTGTGCGATCGCACTTCCCCCCCGACAGTGAACCGCTGCGCAGCCTGGATAAATTGCCTCAGCAGGGGTGCGTGCTAGCGATCGCCACCGGCCAACGGGAACCGATTAGCTGGACAATCGTTCGGGCTTTAGCACGGGGTGCAGAACAGTTTTGGCAACATCATGCAGGGACAAAACCGCCCATCCTTGAGACATTATTGGGATGGGAAAACGAACTGAATTATGGTGTTTTAAGTGCTACCGATAAAAATATTCTGCGCAGCCTTAAAGCCTTAATCAAGGCTACAGATAGTCCCCTCTTAATCATCATTGATGAACTGGGCAAAAACTTAGACTATGCCTCTCAACATCAGGGGATTGCTGACCTGTATTTGCTGCAACAACTTGCCGAACTGAAAACCGAGGGGAAACACCAAGTTTATTTTTTAGGGCTGCTGCATCAGTCCTTTGGGGGGTATAGCGATCGCCTCACGGCCAAAGAGCAGAGCGAATGGATTAAAGTCCAAGGCCGCTTTGAAGATATCCTCTTTCGGGATGCCCCCAGCCAAATGACCCGCCTGATTGCCCAGGTACTCGCGGGCGGCCAAAAGGCTGAAATTCAAAGCGTTGTCCATAATTGGGCCCAAGAATGGTGCGACAGTTTGCGCGAACCCTTGCCCCGGCTGGATCTCACCGTTGAAACTTTGGGCCACTGTTATCCCTTACATCCGTTAACCGCCTTAGCCCTGCCCATTTTATGCCTCCGCTATGCCCAAAACGATCGCTCCCTTTTCACTTTTTTAACCAGTGATGAACCCTTTGGGCTGATGCGGTTTCTGACGGAAAATGAAGTGAATACCGATCAGTTACCGACCCTGAAACTGCACCAACTGTATGATTATTTTGTTGAGTCGGTGACGGGGTTAACGTCGCGGTTTAATGTGCAGCGGTGGGTCGAGGTGCAGAGCCTGGTGGACGATGCCCGCGATCAACCCGTGGCAACGGTGCAACTGTTAAAAACGATCGGGGTGTTGAACCTGATTACCACGACGGGACAACTGCGGGCAACGCCGGAGCTGGTGGTGTTGGCGTTGTGTGACGATGGGCATCGGGAGCAGGAGGGGTGGCGATCGCAGTTAGCCCAGGTGCAGCAGCGGGGGTTAGTCACCCACCGGCGGCAGTTGAATGAGTTGCGCCTTTGGGAGGGGTCGGATTTTAATGTGGATCTGGCCGTAGAAGAGCAGCGGGATCAGGCGCGATCGCCCCTCGCCGATCTCCTCACCGACATTCACCCCCTCAAGCCCTACGTGGCCCAACGCCACTACATCCAAACCGGGACGCTGCGCTATTTTGAGCAACGCTATGGCGATGGGCGGCTGGAGGTGGAGTCCCTCACCTGTGACCCCGATGATGACGGCCTGATTTTGTACTGGCTTGACCCGAAACTCCCCCACCGCAAGCCCCAGCACACCGCCGACGGGAAGCCAGTGGTGTGGGTGCAGGTGGGACAGTTGGACAATCTCCGCGCCTGCGCTCAGGAGATGATGGCGTTGCGGCGGATTCAGCGGACGGCGACGGAGTTGCAGCGGGACGGGGTGGCGCGGCGGGAGGTGGCCTATCGGTTGGGGCGGGCGACGGAGTTGCTGGCGGGGGCGATCGCGCAGTCGTTGCGGTGGCAGGCGGGGGCGGCGCGTTGTT
>CAZCWE010000357.1:3792-4724 GCA_964502285.1 uncultured Spirulina sp.
GACAGCCTCGTTCACATGGCACATCCCGATCGCGCGCCGGACATGGTCGCGGCCACCTCCATGCTGCGTTACGGGCCGGAGGTGGCGATCTATGGGTCGGTGTTGGCGCAGACGGGGATTCACCGGGAGACGGCGGCGGGCTGGGGGTTGGGCGCACCGCGATCGCTGTCGGGGGTGGATTCGGTGTGGGGGGCGATCGAGGGGTTTTGCCTGGGGGCGACGGCGGCGCAGCAGTCGTTTGGGGCGTTGTATGAGGAGTTGGCGCGGCCGCCCTATGGGGTGAAGGCGGGAGTGATTCCGGTGTTGATTGCGGCGGTGTTGTTGGTTCACCGGGATGCGTTGGGGCTGTATTTGGATGGGACGTTTATCCCGATGTTGGGGGCGGAACATTTCGAGTTGTTGGTGAAAGATCCGAGCCGGTTTGCGGTGAAGTATTTCGCGATCGTGGGGGTGCGATCGCAGATTTTCGAGGCAATCCAATCCCTTTTGATTACGCCCAAATCTCCCACGGCGACGCGGCCCAATCCGACGCTCTTGAGCCTGATCACGCCGCTCTATAAGTTCGTCCAAACCCTCCCCCGCTACACCCAAACCACCCACCACCTCAGCCCGATGGCGCGGCAGGTGTTGCGGGCGTTGGCGCAAACGGTGGAGCCGGACACGCTCTTGTTTGAGGCGTTGCCCTGTGCCTGCGAGTTAGACCCGATCCACCCGACGGATCGGGATGATGCGGGGTTGGCGACGCTGTTTTGCGATCGCCTGACGCAGGTGTTACGGGAGTTGAATACGGCTCATGATCGTTTGGTGACGCTGTGTGAGGATCGGCTGTATGGTGCGTTTGAGGTGCAGCGGGGGGAGCAGGTGTTACGGACGGAGTTGCGGTTACGGGGGTTGCCGTTGGTGGGGCAGTGTAGCGATCGCTTGTTGAATGG
>CAZCWE010000358.1:0-4712 GCA_964502285.1 uncultured Spirulina sp.
CACGATCTCCCTCGGTATTTCGTGGCAGGTGGGGGCGGTGTTGCTGACGGGGTGTTTGGGGGGCCCCTTCGCAGCGGCGGGGTCGCAGTTGGCCTATATGCTCCTGGGGTTGCTCAACATCCAAAACATCCAGATCTTCACCCTCGGCGGTGGTCTTGATTATTTGCAAGAACCGGCCTTTGGCTACATTTTGGGCTTCATCCCCGGTGCGTGGCTCTGTGGCTGGTTGGCCTTTCGCTGGCCGCCGCGCTTGGAAACCTTAGCCCTCAGCAGTGGGGCGGGGCTGGTGGTGATCCATGTGGTGGGAATTGGCTATCAGGTGGGGTTACAGGTGGTGAACCTGAGCCGCCAGAGCGGGGTGACGCTGTTGCAGGGGATCACGCAATATTCTCTGGGGATGTTGCCGGGGCAGTTGGCGCTGGTTTGTGGGGTGAGTGTCTTGGCCATTGTCTTGCGCCGCATTATGTTTTACTAAGGAATTGAGGGAAACTTCCCATTCACCCCATTCGGGACTGTTTAGTCGGTATTCTTTTTTTTGACGGATCGCGATCGCATGTGGGATGTTCAGCAGCCACGCCTTAACCAAAATCCACCTTCGCTCTCGCAATGGTTCCACCAAGCCATCCAAGATTCCACCCTGCGGCTGCGGATTCGGCTGCGGGGCAATAATCTCCACCTCCTCCTCGAAGGGAAGGCCGCGCCGGACGCTCACCCCATTGTGCCCCGCCTCACCGCTGCCCTGAAAGCCGATGCCGACAACTTCTACCGCTTCTTTCAAAATACCGAAGACCCGGTTTACAAAATCATTCTCTATGGCCGCGCCATGGGCCAAGAGCGGCCCGCTTGGATTGAATCGATGATCTTAGCCGACCTCCATGGCGGCGATCGCCCCGCCTCGGCCGCCAGTCCGGGCGATGTGGCATTGATTTCCAATGAAAGCCTCGCCCGCACCGGCGCACCGGATGCGATCGCCCGCTACCTCAGTGAATCCCTCTCCCATTTGGGCGTTAGCGTCAAAGTCCTGGTGCAGAAGCTCCCCCACCTCGACGACACCGAAACCCCCGACCCCCAAATCGCCCACCGTCGCCTTTGGGTGATCTGTAGCTGCGACTACAGCCCCGACCCGTCCCTGATTGCCGAACCCATCGCCCAACAACTGCGCGAACTCGAACTCGAAGGCTTCCGCGAAGCCGTGATCCGCTCCCAGGTCAGCGGTGAAGCCGCCCCCGACTGGGTGCTGCAAGTGGATCTCACCCATCCCAAAGAACTCCTGCACCATTGGTCGCAATGGGGCGACGAACAGGCGATTAACCGCCTCCTCAATCAGCAAGTGGCCGCCGATGGTCTGCAAGTTCGCTCCATCCTCCAAGACAGCACCCTCCATGTCTTCTGCATCCTCCACCCCTCGGAGAATCTCCCCACCGCTGTCCCCCATGCCAACCAAGCGATCAAAGGCGTGAGTCACTGCCTGACGACGATCCGCCCCCAAGGGATCAAAGCAGCGGCAATCTACGGCATTCCCCAGCATAAACTCACCCTCCTCCAGCCCCACAGCCCCCTTGACCTCGAACACCTCCAAGCCGATCCCGCCTGGGTGAATTGGTTGCCCCTCCCGGCCTCCCACGAAGCCGAGCTCGCCGTTCCCCCCCAAACCCTTGCCCAGCAGCAATCCCCCATCGCCCTCACCTTCCTGTTACAACGCTTGCTGAATCCGAATATTGAGGGCTTTCTCGCCACGGGGGGCATCCGGGTGAAGCTCTGTTTTCGGGGCCATTTGCTCCATGTGATGACGGAGGCGGTGGTGTGTCCGCGTCAAACCTTGGTGGTGGGGATTGTGGGGCCGTTTATTCGCGATCTTCAGATCCAAGGCATTACGGGGGTGCGGATTTACGGTCGGCGGGCGGGTCAGTCGTCGCCCCTCTGGAGTCAGGCGGTGAACTTTGAGGCGGCGACCTCTGGGGAAACGACGGCAGCAGAGGCGGTTCCTTTGCCGTTGGAATCCCCGCCGGTCACCGCCACGACGCGCCACGGCAGACTCTGGGAACGGTGGCGATCGCGCCTCCACCGCGCCGCCTGTCTCACCGGAATTTTTCTCCCCCACCCCGATGCCGCCTGGCAACCCGCCCCCACCCGCTGGCACGCTCAACAGGGCCTCAAAGCCGCCATCCTCTGGGGATTGGTGGGCCTGCTGCTCACCAGTCAGGTGGATCGCTGGTGGGGGCGATCGGTGCAGTTCACCGCTGAGGCCTATCCCGATCGTGAAACGGTGCTGTCTTTGGAAACGGACCTCGCCAGTGGCAGCCATCAAAGTGCCGTGAGCAGCGCGATCTTGGCCGCAGCACGGGCTGAGAATCCGGATTTTAATAATCGGCTCCTCAATGAAAAACTCGCTCTCTATCAGGAACGGGTAAAGCAGTCCGGCCCCCCGGATATCCTGATTGTGGGGAGTTCGCGGGCGATGCGGGGGATTGATCCGTCGGTGCTCAGTGAACTCTTGGCAGCAGACCCCCAAGCGCCGGAAGACCTGGATATTTTTAATTTTGGGATTAATGGGGCGACGGTGCAGGTGGTGTCGCTGTTGTTGCAGCAAATTTTGACCCCGGAACAGTTGCCGAAGGTAGTGCTCTGGGCGGATGGGGCGCGGGCGTTTAATAGCGGTCGCCCGGATCAAACCTTTGAAGCGATCGCCGAATCGGAAGGCTACGAGCAGATCGAGCGCGGCCAATTTCCCCCCAACACCACCCAAAACACCGCCGACCCGATTCGCCCCGCCGTCTCCCCCCGTGAACTCCAGCAACACCTCCGCCGCCATTACCAAGACCTCAACCAATGGCTGCAAGATCAGGCGGGTTCCTGGTCAGCCCTGTATCCGTATCGTGAGCAAACGGGGGATTGGTTGCGGACTCATTTCACCGAACCCGTTGCCCTAATGCAGCAAGAACTGGAAGAGAATGCCGATCCGGATGCGGTCTTCGCTACCCAAGAGCCGATTACCGCCGACGGGTTTCTGGCCCTGGATCTTCGCTTCAACCCCAAAACCTACTACCGCAAGCACCCGAAAGTGAGTGGTGCATACGACAACGACTATCAGGATTTCGAGCTACAGGGTCAGCAAGATGAGGCGATGACGCGCTTGCTGCGGTATTTAGACCGTCGCCATGTGGAGGTGGTTTTTGTGAATTTGCCCCTGACGCGGGACTACCTCGACCCGATTCGGGGGGAATATGAGGCGAAATTTATTGACTACATGACTGCGATCGCGCGTCGCACCGATATCACCTTCCGGGACTTGGGCGATCAATGGGATACCGAATACGATTACTTTTCCGATCCGAGCCACCTCAACCGCTACGGAGCGCACCAAGTCACCCTCCACCTCGCCGAAGATGCCCAAATCCCCTGGGCGTTAAAGCTCGATTAGCTTTCCTCTGGTTGTCCAGCTATGGGCCCGGTGTACAGGGGGAACGACAGTGCTAAACGCTGAGAGCCCCCGGAGTATCTGCTCAATTCTGCCTTCTGCTTGTGGCGATAGACTCCTAGGGGCGACCTAATGCAAAAAGCCAGAGATCTCTAGGGATCTCTGGCTTTGGATGTGTGATTAATACGGTCTAGACGATCTAGTTGTGAGGAGCTTCAGATGGAAAGTTTGAGTGAGATTACTCTTCGGTTCCACCCTCTTCGCCTTCGTCCATGGCTTCAGCGTCTTCTTCCATGGGCTCTTCATCGGTCATGGCTTCACCTTCTTCCATTTCTTCGCCTTCGTCCATGGCTTCAGCGTCTTCTTCATGGGCTCTTCGTCGGTCATGGATTCTTCTTCGGGGGCCGTTTCTTCCATCTCCGCGTCGTCAGCGGGGGCTTCGGGCGCAGCACAGCTTACTAAGCCAAGGCCGAGGGTGGCAACGGTAGCAAGGCTTAACAGATATCTGACTTTCATCTTAATCTCCTTTGTAGTACTGGATTGCTAGAGAACACAAACACCTAATCATACACAAAAATTAATGATCTGTATGAGCAAACACTCAATTTTTGTGTTGACAGCTACTATAGCAAATTCCATCTCATGGATAGGGAAAATGACCGGCCGAATCAATAAGAATACCTAAACAGTCCAAATCCTCAAAATCAGGTACGGCTAGGCTCGATCAACCCTCAACGTTAACCCTAGGGCAATGGCTACGATCGCATCTCTATCAAGCGGTTCGGGCGACGGCATGGTGGCTATCATTGGCGAGAGTTGACCGTCACGGGGTCAGGTTTGCGATCGCCCCTTCAGACCCGAATCAGGATTATATTGATGTCTAGCACTCTAGTGATGAATTGGCAGCAAAGGCTTAAGCGTCTCTCCCACGTAGGTATTCATGCGCTGTGGAGGGGAGCCGAATTGATCAAACTTTACAATCAACACCCATGCACAAGCGCAGGGGAGGTTTAACGCGCACCCAACGCCACCGGACAAGGCGGGTTAGGGCCGTGGCCTGTGATGACGTTAGGACAGAACCGTGGTGGCGACCATGGCCGAGAGCAGTTGATCCGCCGTGACCGCAAAGGGCAGGTGATGGAGGTCAGAGTCGGGATGGCAGGCAATCTCAGCGGCGTGGCGGAGTTGATCGAGGGGGACTTGGCCCAAGCCGAGGTCTTCGAGGGTTTGGGGCAAACCGAGGTCGCGGTAGAACTGGAGCAGTTGTTGGCGGGAGCTGTGGGCCAGTTGGCTG
>CAZCWE010000359.1:0-4701 GCA_964502285.1 uncultured Spirulina sp.
CAGGATTGAAGGTGGCGGGCCCGCTTTTGGTGATGGTCAAGTCTTCGGTTAATGCAGGGGTGGTGGTTTTGACTTGAGCAGCGTCGCTCGTGCCATCATTATTCTCGGTGTTGCGATCGGGGGTATCCGATGAGCCGGATGCAGTATTTGTATAGGAGCCTTCTTCCGTCAACGCCACAGTGACGGTACGTGTTACAGATTGTCCGTTAGTCAAGTCCCCGATTACCCAGGTCACTCGATTGGTATTGTTATCAAATGTGCCGCCATCTGATACAGATGGGTCAGAGGATGGATCAAAGTCGAGCTGGTCTTGCACTACTACATTTCGCGCCGTATCATCCCCGTTGTTTGTAATCGTGATGGTGTAGGTATAGTCTCCGAATGGCCCGCTTTCTGCCCCGCTTTTGGTGACAACTAAATCCGCATATTCAATGGTGACAGCTTCGGGGGTGCTTGCGGTGTTGTTGTTGGGGGTGCTGTCTGCGATCGTGCTGGGGGGAACGATGCGGGCTGTGTTGTTGAGATCACCGCGAAATGTGGCTGGAACGATGCCAGTGATGGTGTAGATGGCTTCTTCTCCATTTAACAGATTCACTGTGGTATTTAGATCTCCCGTGCCACTGGATGTGATGCAGGCTTTTGTGCTGCCATCCGTAGCGGTAACACTACACGTCCAGGTCACATTTTCTATGGCATCGGGCACATCATCAATCACTTGCAGCCCCGTCACATCGGCTGGCCCATCGTTGGTCACTGTGAGGGTGTAGGTCAATGTGGTTTGGTTATCGCCATTGCTGCCGCTGACTGTTTTTTCTACGTCTTTGGTAATCCCTAAATCTGCTTCATTCAGCGGTAAGGTGATCGGCGGAGTAGTGCCGGTGTTGTTGTGATTGGGATCGGTTTCGTCAAGGTTGGGGTCAGTAATGCCAGCAGGTGGGGTAATTTTGGCGCGATTGCCTCTTAATGTGCCGTTGAACGTGCTGGCGATCGCACCTGTGATGGTATAGACCGCTGATTCACCTTGATCGAGGTTAACGGTGGTATCCAGATCTCCTGTACCGTTTTCTTCACCACATTCGCCACCATCATTTGATACACAAGTCCATGTCACATTTTGTAGCTCGTCGGGCACATCATCAATGACAGTAGCTCCGGTGACATCGGCTGGCCCGTTCTCGTTTTTCACCGTAATCGTATAGGTCAGGATGGTGCTATTAGTTGCTGTGTCTATTGTGGCGCTCACCGTTTTCTCAAGGCTCAGGTCGGCCTCGGTGGGTTCCGTAATACGTGTTGCCGTTTCAGTTGTGCTCAGTCCAACATCAGGAGCGATCGGATTCCCGCTGCCGTCTTCAAGATTAATCCCTGTCACCGTCGCCGTGTTGTCAATATCATCGGGGCCGCTATAGTCAGCGGGGACGGTGTAGGTGACGTTGAGGGTGCAACTCTGATCAATGGGGAGAGTGCCGTTAAATGTATCGGCGCAAGTATCAACGCTGCTGTCAAGGGTTAATCCCGCAGGGGTGGGGTCGGTGACGGTCACACCATAGGCGGTGGCTAGACCGAGGTTTTCTACGGTGATGGTGTAGGAAATTGTGCCGCCTAGGGTGAAGGTGTCGTCTTCGTCCCCTGGTTCGTTGGCTTCTTTAGTGATCCTGAGTTCGGTGGGGTCAGGAGTTCCGACGGTGATGGCGGCGGTGTCGGTGTTTTCTTTTTGGCTGTTGGGGTCGGTGCTGGGGTCGGTGACATCGTTGGGGACTCTGGAAGTGGCGCTGTTGGTGATGGTGGTGTTGGGGGTAACGGTGGATGAGATCGTACCTTTGATGACGAAGTTGGCCTGTTCTCCAAGGGCATCATTGGGATCATTGGGATCATCTCCGGCAAGACTCACATAGGTACTGATATTTCCTGAACCGTTAGGGGTATCACAATCACGCAGTTTGGTGTTGGGATCGGCAATGGTGCTGATCGTGCAAGTCCAGGTCACATTTTCAATGCCGCTGGGAAAAGTATCCGTCACCAGGGCGCGATCTTCAGTATTAGAACCATTGGCATTCGTGGGGAGGAGGTCGCTCGGCCCGTTGTTTTGAACTGTGAGGGTGTAGTTAATCTCGCCACCAGGAAAGAAATCAGAGCCGACGGCTTGCTTGTCAGTGAGGAGGTTGGCTTCTTTGATGGCAATTCTGTTCGCTAACGTGACTGGATCGCTGGGAGCATTGATCCAAGTATCAATTCCCCGTGCATCACCAAAGTTGCTGCCCCACGTATGAATAGCCCCACTACTGTTACTGGGTAATGCAGTTCGACTGCCACTGGGTGTGCCGTAACAAAATTTACTGTCATTGGTGCTTCCAGTTTCACCAGCGGCACAGAAGCTAAATGCGTCTCCCTGGGCTAAACGATTGCGATCATCAAAATATAGAGCTGTTTGGGTCGCATTTCGTGGGGTAATAATAATCCCATTTGGGTTCTGTTCTGGATCAAACATTGGGAAATGTACTTCACCAATCGCAAGAGTCATTTCTGCGGCAATATCAACTGTGCTAGCGGTTAAGGGATTGCCGTTACCATCTAATCCATCCCATGTCACCGTGTTATTACCTGGTGTAGCAATACCGAGTAGCACACGATCAATGTCATCATTAAATACACCATTGTTATTGATGTCGAGTGCAATGCGATAGGTAGCATTAGAAGATCCTGGGTTATTAAATGTGAAGGTTCCACCTTTTGGGGTAGTTGTTCCGGCCTGGTTAGGTGTGCCTTCAGCACCAGTGAAATTGAAGCTTGTTGGCGTAGGGGGCGTTTTTTGAGTGGGTAGTAACCACGTTGTACCGGACGGGGAGTTTGCTGTTATGGGTAGAGCAGGATCGGGAGAATTAATAAAGAGTTTGTGAGTGATATTATCCCCTGTGTCAATTGCTGTAGGAAGATGGATTGAAAAACCACTCGGAATTCTTTCGTTCCGACGATCAGACCCATCTTGATCAAATTCTAGTTGTAGTGAGCGAAAAATAGGATTACCTGTTGAATCTCGAAAGCCTCGATTGTTGGCAAAAAAGACAAAACCATCAGGATCTAAGCCATTGAGATCAATATCGTAGATGTAGCCATCTTCTGTGACTGTTGTAACAGCAGAGTTAAGAGCTTTACCTGCCCCGACACGCCAGGCGAAGTAGTTAGCGAAAACTCGACCAGTTTTTTTAAGGCCAATGCTGTTTGGATCACTTGGATCAGGTTTTACTCCTTCTACAGTAATATCCCAAGCTGTAACGAAGAAGTCAGTATCACATTGACGTTTAGTATTATCATTTTTACAAAACCAATCATCATCACCATTTTGAAATGTTGGTGCTGTACCAAAAAGTGTATTGCCTGAACCAACACTGCCATCACCCAATGGCTTAGGACTAATAAACTGAATACTCCAGATTCCCTGTTCTCCCGGCCCAACTAACACAGAGCAAGGGGTAAATTGATCAGCTAAATTATTGCCAATATTGGGCCCAGCTTTTTCTTGTTCTCTATTCTTAATAATTCCTTCTGTTATGTTACAGATCCCAGCACTTCCATCCGGTTTAATGTAGCGTATACGCCCGTTATTAACACCATTAGCAGATGAACCTAAATGAATTGTCTCACCAACATCTGCATAGACTTCAATTGTTGGATTGAGAGATACTTGTGACAGTGTTTGTGCTATCTCTGCCCCAGTATTATCAAATTCGCTACGGTATAAGAGGTAAGGCCGATCGCCCCCATTCCTGACCAGATCCACGCTCCCTTCGGCACGGGCGATCGCAGGGGACAGCAGCAGCAGGAACAGGGTCAGGAGGGTAGTGCGGGCGCGAAACATGAATCTATGGCCGAGTCGCAAAGGATCAGAATATCGCATCAGTCATCAACAAATCGCACCCTAACCCGCCTATCATACCCAAGAATTAGCGAATTTTTATACGTGGGGAATTTAATGCAGTTTAACTGATGGTTCCGGTGAGGGGGGAACTCGCGGCCGCGTAGGCTTTGATGGGGATGCGGCCCGCTTGGTAGGCCAGGCGGCCCGCGATCGCAGCCATGCCCATCGCTTGGGCCATGGCGGGCGGGTTTTGGGCGAGGGCGATCGCACTATTCACCAGCAACGCATCGGCCCCGGCTTCCATCGCCGCCGCCGCCTCACTAGGCGCACCAATGCCCGCATCCACCACCACCGGGATATTCGCTTGGTCGATGATGATTTTAATATTGGCGAGATTATTCAACCCCTGACCCGAACCGATGGGCGACCCCAAGGGCATCACCGTCGCACAGCCCACCTCTTCCAAGCGTTTCGCCAACAGGGGATCAGCGTTGATGTAGGGCAACACCGCGAAGCCCTCTTTGACCAACTGTTCAGCGGCTTCGAGAGTGCCGATCGGGTCGGGGAGGAGGTATTTCGCATCGGGGATCACTTCGAGTTTGACGAAGTTGTTGTCTTCTTGGCCGAGGAGTTTCGCCATTTCCCGACCGAGGCGAGCGACGCGGATCGCATCTTCGGCGGTTTTGCAGCCGGCGGTATTGGGCAACATCCAGATTTTGCCCCAGTCGATCGCTTCGGCGAGACCTTCATGGCCGGGGGCTTGGGTTTGGACGCGGCGCACGGCGACGGTGACGATTTCGCAGCCGCTGGCGGCGATGCTCTGCTGCATGGTCTCGAAATTGCTGTAT
>CAZCWE010000360.1:0-4697 GCA_964502285.1 uncultured Spirulina sp.
GGTTTGTGGTAATGGATATATTTTTGTTTTAGGAACTGATGGCGATGGTGCTTGCCAGCGCGGTCACATGGCTGGTGCAACGCCGCTTGGGTCGAAGGCAGCACCTTCGCCGCCTGGGCAAAGGCCAATTGATTGTCGCTATTGGTGACAAACAAGGCAAACTGCACCGCCGCTTCCGGGCGATCGCTATTCCTGGGGATCACCAAATTCATCACCGCCACATTCTTTTTCCCCGTGTCCCCGGTAATCTGCGGAGCCGCCGCCGACACCGCCGCCACCGCTGGCGCGTTGGTCTCAATCGCGCCTAAAAACTGCGCCGACGTGGCTACCACCGCCGTTTCCCCCGCCTGATAAAGATCGATCGCGTAGCGATGCCCCTGGGTCAGCACCTCCGGCGGCAACAACTCCCGCTCATACAGATCCACCCAATATTGAAACGCGGCCCGCCCCGCTGGAGTATCAAAAGCCGCCTGGCCCGCCTCATCCACCAGCGTCACCCCCATCTTCACAAAGGATTCGAGCACTTCCCCGGAATCCTCCGGCACAAAGGTGACAAAAAACGCATATTTCCCGGTTTTCTCCTTCACCGCCTCTGCCACCGTCGCCAGCTCCGCATAGGTGGCCGGAGGCTCGTCAATGTCCGCCGCCGCTAAAAGCTCCTGGTTATACACCGTGATTTGCGTCGTCAAATACCACGGCACACCAAAACTCTCGCCGCCGAGGGTTCCCGCCTCCCAAATCTTCGGCAAATACGCGCCGCGATCGTCCGGGGTCACCGCCTCATTCAAATCCAACCAAGCATTGCGGGTCGCCAACTGGGAGGCAAACTTCGGGTTTAAATTCACCACATCCGGGGCCGTCTGGGCTGACACCGCCGTTAAAATCTTCGTCTCCATTGCATTCCACGGCACATCTTCCCAGCGCACCGGGTTGTCAGGATTGTCCGCCTCGAAGGTGTCGATCACCCCCGTCACATATTCGGTGAATTCGGGCTTGAGTTGCATCGTCCAAAATTCTAGGGCATCCTCTTCAGGGGCCTGGGCCCCACAACTCGTCAACCAACTCAAACACAGCCCAATCAAGGCAAAGCAGAGAATCCGAACCGGCGAGGAACGTTGAAGCATAGGGAGTCAGAGAAAACAGATTTTTGAGACTACACTATACCCTAACCGCTTCTGGCTTCACTTTAATTCTCTTCGTGGCTGAAAATTCTTTCCAGTCTGAACATCCTGCGTTAAATTTGGGTAGCATCTAAACTAAAGCATTGACCTGACGATCCACCATCCTCCGCCAATTCCCTTGGATTAAAAACTCCCATGTTTGATTCCGTAAAGAACTTATTTGCCAAAAAAGGGCAAGGTATTGGTCTAGAAATTGCGGCTGAACGGATTAACATCGTTCAACTCCGCAAGCAGGGGCAAACCTACAAGTTAAACACCTTTATCACGGAAGAAGTGCCAGAGGGCATTATCGAAGAGGGGCGCATTCTCGACACTCCGGCTCTGGCGGAGTTGATTCGAGAGACCCTCGATAAGAACAACATCAAGGCGAAAAAGATTGCCACGGCTGTCCCGATGCGGGAGGCAATTATTCGCTTGATTCCGATTCCGTCGGAACTTGATGATCAAGAGCTTAAAGACATGGTGCTTAATCACGAGGCCGGGTTGTATTTGCCCTATCCCCGTGAAGAGGTGGATTTGGATTATCAAAAGCTGGGCTTTTTTGAGGATGAGGACGGCATTGAGAAGGTGCAGGTGTTGCTGGTGGCGACGCGGCGCGAGGTGACGGATATGTATCTGGAAACCTTTGAGCAGGCGGAATTGGACATTGATGTCTTGGAAATCAATAGTTTTGCGCTGATTCGCACGATTCGGGAGCAGTTGCGGGCGTTTGGGCCCCAAGAGGCGGTGGTGTTGGTGGATATTGAGTTTGAGAGTACGGAGATTGCGATTATTGTCGATGGTGTGCCGCAGTTTTCCCGGACAGTGCCGATTGGCACGTTCCAGTTGCAAAATGCTCTGTCGCGGGCGATGAATTTGCCGACGAAGCGGGATACGGAGATGCTCCAGGGGATGACGATTCCCAATACGCCCGTCGATGGGTTGCGGACGGGGGCGACGGGGATTAATCCGGGGATGGCGGCGTTGTTGCGGGTGTTGGGGGAGTTGACCGATGAGTTGCGGCGTTCGATTGATTTTTATTTGAATCAGAGTATGGATTATGAGGTGGCGCAGTTGCTGTTAGCGGGCCCTGGCGGGGGCATTGGTCAGTTGGATGAGTTTTTTACGAATCGGCTGAGTTTGCCGACGGAACAAATTGATCCGGTGGCTGCGTTATCGTTGGAGACGGATGAAGAGTTTTCCGATGCGATCCGGCCGGGGTTAGGCGTGGCGTTGGGCTTAGGGTTACGGGAGGTGTGAGATGTATAGTTTAGACGTTAATTTTCTCGACGATCGCGCGATCGCAACGGGCGCAAGCGCAGCCGCCCAGGTCAAAAAACCCGCTCATAAATACTCTGCCCAGGAGTTGATGCCGGTCTTTATTGGCGGCGGCGTGGCGGTGCTGTTGCTGGCGGTGACGGGGGGGGGCTATGGCTTTCTGTTTTGGCAAACCCAGCAAGCCAATGATGAATTGAACCTGATTAACAGTCAGATCCAGGCTCTCCAAGAGCAAAACCAACGGATTCAAGAACTGGAATCTGATATCAATGTTGCCCAGCAGCAAACCAACGGCTTGGCGCAGGTGTTCGCCCGGATTTTGCCCTGGTCGGCGATTATTGAAGATCTCCGGGCTCGCATTCCCAGCGGTCTTCAAATTCGCTCGTTTAATGTGACGGATGCTGCGGAGACAGCGGGGGCGGCTCCGCCCCCGACTCAATCCGCTACGCCAGTGGCGGATGCGGCAGCAGCAGAAATTGCCGACCCGGCGGCGGCGATCGCACCAGCGGCACCAATGCCCGTGATCGCCCTCGAAGGCTATGCTGATTCCTACGAAGCGGTGAACGTGTTTAGTATTAGTTTGCAGCGATCGGCGTTTTTTGATGGGCCAACGGTGCAGATTTTAAGTGCGCAGCTAGTGGCAGACCCGAACTCGGTGGATGTGACGACAGAAGAAGGCACAGGGGGAGGCACGATTGAGTTACCCCAGGTGGTGCAGTACCGGATTCAGGGCCGATTGCGCGACCTGACAACGCTATCGAGCACTGAACTGATCGCACAGCTTAAAAACAAGAAAAATTTAGGTTCAGTGGTGCGTTTAGAAGCATTGCAAGAGAAGGGGATTATTCAGCCATGACCTTTGTTGACGATTTGATGGACGAACAGGATCAGGAGGCTCAGTCTCCGTATCCGTCAATGTTTGGGGTGGAGCTTACCCCCACCGTGGGCGGTGGCATCCTGGGGTTTGTCGGGCTAGCCGGGGCAGCGGCGATCGGGTATCTGTTGATTTTTCCGGCTTGGACGAGCTTGCAGGAATTGCGGGCCAGTGTGGATACGAAGCGCACGGAAAAGTTAGCCCTCGAACAGGCCCAAGCCCGAATCACGGAGCTAACGGCAGAACTCCAGGTGACGCGATCGAATCAGCGGGAGGTGCTGAGTCTCTTTGCCGGGGAGGAGGCTACAGAAACGCTGCTCTATACTGTCAGTCAGCAGGTGGAAAAAAGCCGGGGTCGTTTGTTGGAGTTTACGCCGCCGGAAGGCTCACCCATGCCGATTGAGCCGGGATCATGGGGGCCGGCGGTGGATAACTTGCTGAAGTCGCAGAATATTAGTATTAGTTTTGAGGCGGGTTTTACGGAGACGATGACGATCTTGCGGGATCTCGAACGGCTGCAAACGTTGGTGGCTGTGGATAATATTTCCTCGGAGGTGACGACCCAGGAGGAGCGGTTGCTCAGTGGGGGGAACATCACGACGACGGGGGAACCGCTGTTAACGACGCGAATGGATTTGGAGGTGTTGTATCCGGTGAGCGAGGAGGAGTTAGCGGCGACGTTAGCGCCCCCGGTTGACCCCAATGCGCCGGTTGACCCGAACGCGCCCCCGGTTGACCCGAACGCGCCGCCGGTTGACCCCAATGCGCCGCCGCCGCAGTAGGGGAGGAATGGGTGTAGATTTGGGTGGAGTGGGGGATGCATTGACCGTAAGATTGGATTGATTGTGGGTTACGTTTTAATTTTTTGGCCGTTGATCTGAGGAGTTTTAAAGTTGTGAGAGCTTATCAAAAGTCACTGGAGTTGTTGGGGGCGATCGCTATTACCGCGATGGTGTCTCAACCGGCGATCGCAGCGGAGGTGCAGATTGTCGATGTGCGCTTACAGCGGGGCGAGTCTGAGTTTCAACTGGTGTTACGGACGACGACGGGGCGCGATCGCCCCCAGATCCTGACGGTCAACCAAGGCAATCAGTTAATCGCGGAACTCCTCAATACTGAGATCAATATCAACGGCAACCGGGCCGGCTTCCGCACCGAAAACCCGATCCCCGGTATTGCGTCGGTGGAGCTTGTCCCCAGCGGGACGGATACGGTGCGGGTGATTGTGACGGGAACGGACGACACGCCTATCGGCCAAGTGCTCCAACGCCAAGCGGATCAAGTGGTGCTGGGGTTCACGACGGCAAGCAATGCCACATCCCGCGCTGCGTCCCAACGCCCCGCCACTGCGCCAACGCTGCCGCGCCCTACCCCGACGCAACAAC
>CAZCWE010000361.1:0-4678 GCA_964502285.1 uncultured Spirulina sp.
GAGTCACAGGGACGAAAATCATGTCAACCCCAACCGAAACACCCATGGGCAAAATCATCACCACCCTCACCATCATCAATCGTGCCGACCAATCCGCTGCTGCACGAGGATACATCCCGGCGGAAGATGTGCGATCGCTCACCCTCGATAATGTTTTGGTGGATACAGGGGCGACAACCTTGTGTTTACCAAGTGATGCGATCGCACGACTCGGCTTAGAACTGCTCAAAGAAGTGGATGTTGCCACCGCCAACGGTTTCAGTAAAGCCAAAATTTTCCGCGATGCCAGCATTGTGCTAGAGGGTCGAGAAGGCACATTTGAATGTTTAGAATTACCCGGCGGTCGTGACCCCTTGCTCGGAGTAATTCCCCTTGAAGCTTTGGGCATTGAACTGGACTTAAAAAATCAACAGTTACGGGTTTTACCTGAACAGTCAATGGATACGTATTTGACCATTTTATAAATTGGATGAAATCGCGCCCCAAACCCCATAAACGCGATCGCACCGCTGTCCCCAATCCACCCGGCAACGGTGCGTTTTGCGTTGGGGGCGATCGCAGTATGGGAGGTGTGCTAGCATCAAATTAACATTAAATTGAGTGCAGCCATGCTTAATCTTAGGTAGTGCTAAAGAAGTCGTGAAAGACGATTTTTGTGAGATTAACGTAATAGAAATAGACCCTGTTTGTTTATCATGATGCGATTAGACCTTCATTTTCGGAATGAGTGGCTCTCAGTACAAGACAAAAAATCTGGTTTGGGCTGAAACCCTGATGATTTTGTAGAAAAATAGAGAGCAGGATGCTCCCACGCCATCAAAATCGATAGTCTTTCAACTTTTGTCCTGTACTGAGGTCATGCTCACATCAATATCTATGGTCGCTACCCACCACCATCCAACCCCATTGAGCGAGGGACAGGATGCTCAATAGGGTTCGGGCGGAGCGGGTTAGACCACCTCAAAGGAAATGGCGATCGCTGCCATCGCATCCGTATCCATGCGATAAAACTCGTTGCGATCGCGAGCCGCAAACCCCCGACTCGCCCCCAAGGCAAAATCACTCATCAAATCCACCGGATTAGACACGGGTACATACCCCCGCGCCATACCTGCACTCCGAGCCAAATTGCGCAGCCGTTTAATCGCATCGGTCATCGGTTTTTCACTGGCGATTACGAGCATTTCCCCCGCGCCCAACTCATCACTGACCAAGACAAAATCACGCTTCGCTGGATCGGGCACGAGCAACCGCTGGCGGCTGGGAATTTTCGTCGTCGCTTCGAGTTGCTCATCGGGGACATTTTGGTGCTCATTGGGGAAAAGGATCGTAATGTCGCCGGACACATCGATCACCATCACCGCGAGATAGAGGTCTTGGCTGTGGTTGTTGGTGATTTCGAGTTGGATGGGTTGATTAATCGGCACTCGCGCCAGTTGGTAGGGGTCGGCGGGGGCGGTGCTGTTGCCCCGGAAGGTGAAGGCCTGGCCGAGGATGGTGGTTTGCGATTCTTCCAACTTCAGCGTCACCCGCACATCAAGCGCCGATGATTGGGCGTTGAGGGTTTGGGAGATCACACGGGTCGCGAGGAGTCCTTTTAATTTGGGCTGGAGGCGCTGCCACATTGCTTCGGGGCGTTCGCCCGGTAAGCCAAAGGAGTTGGGCAACAGCTCTAAACTGGGGGAAAATATCCCGACGCTGCCGACCGAGGGCATCTGTGCATGGGTGGGGAGGCTGATTTGGCCTTGATTGGCGGCGGTAATTTGGCCGATGATGTAGTGGACGGTGCGGGCATAGCGGCCATTTTCGCCATTGACGGGCACGATGCGCGAGTTTTGGCTCAGACGAGTGGCGATCGCACCTCGATCGCCCCCCAAGGACTCATCCAACCCAATCACCAAGGTCAGATTGCGGGGAATCGCCCGTGCATATTCTTGTAATAACGTGCCAACCGGGACAGACCCTTCAACCGTTGCGATCGCTTCCAACTTCACCCGATCCGTCACCGTCACCCGCGCATTACTCCCATCGAGGGGCACTAACTCACTTTCGCGGCCAAACGCCTGCATGGTTTTCCCATCGAGGCCGCCCAACCACAACTTCACCCGATTGTCCCCGATATGTTTCGTCACCACCGCATCCGCTGCCCGGTTCAGCGGCGGCGTGAAGTAGATCGGCAGGGCTTGGCCCGCCCGTTCTGGATGCACTTCATAGAGGGGGTCTTGGGCGGAAATTTCATCTATGCGGTTCTGGACGACAGCGATCGCATCGCTCACCTCCGTCGTCTGCTGCCACAGATATTGCGTCAATAAATAGGTGAACCCCCCCGCAAAAAAATCTTCAAAGGGGTAATCAATCGCCAACTGTTCCGGCTGCGTCGAAGCCAACACCGTCCCCACCGCAATCCCTTGGCGACGGGCCGCGAGGAAATCCGTCGTATCCCATCCCAAACGCCCCAACAGCGATTCTTGATAGGCAAATTCCGCCTTAGCCACATTCCGCCCCGGCTCTCCCGCCCGAACGATCGCCTGGCCCCGCGTGCCGCCCCCGGCATAGCAACTATCGAGCACCGTCGTCACATTCTCGGTCTGCCGCCGCAACAACGACATCAACAGAAACAGCGTTTGCCCCATAATGTCGCTGACGTTCTCACCATTGGGGCTATCTTCATCGGCTGGAATGAAGGTGCTATTGATCGGATTCTGGGGATCGATCGGGGTCGGATCATCCACCCGCGACCCATGCCCAGAATAGTGAAACACCACCACATCCCCGGTCTTTGCTTGGCCGAGCAAATGGCCTTCAAACGCGTCTAAAATCCCTTGGCGACTGGCTTCCCCATCGGTGAGGGTGAGAATATCTTGGGGCTGAAACCCAAACCGATGGATCAACAGTTGCCGTTGCAGCGCCACATCATTAACGCACCCGCGCAGGTCGCCCACACTGCGATCGCTCTGGTAATCATTAATCCCAATCAGCAGGGCCAATTTACGGGGCGTGCTTTGAGCGATCGCTTTCCCGTAGCGCAACGCTTGGCGACCCAGTTGGCTCTGGCTCATCCCCAACGTGGCGAGGGTCGCGGCGCTGAATTGAAGAAAATGACGGCGTTTGAGATTAGGCATCGTTTTTGCTGAGGAAATAATGGTGTGCGATCGATGTTAATTAAACATCATTAATTAAGCATCGGGGGTTAGATTTAAATTGCGATACACCTGCTCAATCGGAAAACTGAAGTCAATGCTTTTTAACTCCACAATATCACCCGGTTGATAATTCAAAATAATCCATTGCCCTGCCTCCGTTTTGTGATAAAGATCCATCTCAATACTCGTAGAACTCACCAATAAATAATCCTGAAGCATCGGATTTTGACGATATAGCCGAAATTTACTGCCCCGGTCATAGGCTTCAGTACTCGGTGACAATACTTCAACAACCACACAAGGATAGCTGATGTATTTTCCGTTTGTTCGATCTCGCTCATCGCAGGTGACACTAGCGTCGGGATAGGTGTATTTAGTCTGGGTAACTTTGACCTTGATATCAGAATTTCCAGGGATACAGCGACTCCCATCAACATGAGTATCAAACATTGCGGTCAATCGAATCGCGATACGACCATGGTTAACCGTGCCGCCGCCCATGGCGTACACTTGTCCGTCGATATATTCATATTTTTCAAGTTGTTGTTCTTCCCAAACTAAATAGTCTTCAGGAGTTAAATGGGGTAAAGGATCTTGAGCAGCGATCATGATAGTCAGGGGTTAATTACTGTTGATGTGAGCGATCGGGACACTGCGGGCGACTTACGATAGATCGCTCACATCCAGACCAGCGGCTTGCATTTTTGCGATCGCTCGCTCCAGTTTCGTTTGTGCTTCATCCCGTTCTTGGACAAAAACTTCCGGATCTTTAAATCGCTCACCGTTGGGATGATAAATTTCTAAACCGTTCTCAAACATCTCAAATCGCACCCCCAGCAGCGGCGAAACCCAGGGCAAATTGAGGTGTAGGATGGGCTGGAAATTTTCGGTCGGGGTATGGCGCACCATCCCCCAAAAATCATAGGAATCCGGATCGTAAAAATAGATTTCCAAGACACCATATTGAATATAAAAACTCTGCTTAACCGCCATTTCCCGCGCTGTATTGCTGGGCGAAATGATTTCAAAAACCACCTGCGGCGCAATCCCCTCTTCTTCCCACTGGCGATAGCTGCCCCGCCGCCCCTGGGGCCGTCCGAGTGCCACCAGCACATCGGGGGCTTGACGCGGGGGTTGTTCGTCTTGTTGCACCGGGACGGGATACCAGAGCAAATCCCCCGCCACAAAGGCGGTTTGCTCCCGGAGCAGGTGTTTGAGATTGGTGACGAGTTTGGCAATCCATCGATATTGTTCGGTGTTGTCGGCCATCGGTTTACCATCCGCGTCGGGGTAGAGGTTTTGGGGTTTGATGGAGGTTTGGATCACGGGTTTTAAGGTGATTGGTATTTGTGCAAATCTGCTCAGGGACGGAAAAAACAGCCCCGCTGATGAATTTTTTAGGTGCGTTGGATTGGGATTAAAAATCTCTCTTGTTCATCTTACTCACTCTCTCCAATGAGGGTAAATGCTGCCCAGTTGCGGGGTTCGGGGTGGGTTTTCATTGTGGTGAGCATCGCTTGGCGCAGGGCTTGGGC
>CAZCWE010000362.1:0-4676 GCA_964502285.1 uncultured Spirulina sp.
AGCATTTTCCCCAAACCCGCATCATCTACTACATTGCGCCGCAGTTGTGGGTGTGGAACCCGTTTCCGCAAAAGCTGCGGGATATCGTCAGTTTTAGCGATCGCATCTTCGCCATTTTCCCCGAAGAAGCCCAGTATTTTGGCGATGCCGGGGGCAAGGTGGACTGGGTCGGCCATCCCCTCATCGATCGCATCAATGCCGCCCCCAGTCGCGACGCTGCCCGCGCTCAGTTGGGCATCCCCGCCGATCAGTTAATCATTGCCCTTTTACCCGCCTCCCGCCCCCAGGAACTGAAAACCCTGCTGCCGATGATCTGCACCGCCGCCCAGCAGATTCAACAGCACCACCCCAACGCCCAATTTTGGCTGCCCCTCTCCGTCCGGGATTTTCGCCCCCAAATCGAAGCGGCTCTAGCCCAGGCGGGTGTGTCAGCCACCCTTGTCGAAAACCAGCGTCTCACCACCTTGGCCGCAGCGGATCTCGCCATTACCAAGTCCGGAACCGTATCGCTGGAATTAGCCCTGTTAAAAATTCCCCAGGTGGTGGTGTATCGGATTAGCTGGCTGACGATGGCGGTGGCTCGCCATATTTTCAAGATTGTGATTCCCTACGTTGCGCCGCCGAATTTGCTGCTCAAAAAATTAGCCGTGCCGGAACTGTTGCAGGAAGCGGCGACCGTCGAGAATATTTGCCGGGAGAGCCTGGCTATTTTGGCCAATCCGACCCGAAGAGCGCAGATTGAGGCCGATTACGATCGCATGAAATCCACCTTGGGTGCGCCGGGAGTGTGCGATCGCGCCGCCAACGCCATCCTCGATCTCGTCGCGTCCCCGGAACCCCACTAATCCACCTATGACCTCCCCCGCCTCTCGTTTTGTGTCCTTGGATGTGTTGCGAGGCTTGGCGATCGCCAGCATGATCCTCGTCAACACCCCCGGCAGTTGGAGCCACGTCTACCCGCCCCTCCTCCATGCGGAATGGCACGGCTTCACCCCCACCGATCTCGTCTTTCCCGCCTTCTTATTCATCGCAGGGGCGGCCATGGCCTTCTCCTTGGGCAAATACCACACCGGCACGGAGGTGAGCCGCTCGGTCTACTTCCACATCCTGCGCCGCTGCGCCCTCCTGTTCGCCCTCGGTCTGTTCCTCAACAGTTTCGGCTTCATCTGGAAAAATTGGCCCAGCCCCGACTTTCGAGAACTGCGCATTCTCGGCGTGCTGCAACGGATTAGCCTTGCCTATCTGGGCGGGTCGCTCCTGGTGTTGAACCTGAAACGGCGGGGGCTGTGGATCGCCACGGCGGGGATTTTGCTGCTCTATTGGCTGATTTTGATGGCGGTTCCCGTTCCCGGTGTTGGCGTTGGGTCGTTAACCCCAGAAGGCAATGTGGCGGGCTATGTGGATCGCCTCGTCCTCGGCGCGTCCCACCTCTATACCCCCAACTTTGACCCGGAAGGTCTCCTCAGCACCCTACCCTCGATCGCCACCGTCCTCCTGGGGTATTTCACCGGGGATTGGCTGCGGGATCAGCCGCGCACCTCGCGGACGAGTGGGGGGTTGGTGATGTTTGGCTTGGGGTCGGTGATTGTGGGAGCGCTGTGGGGGCTGGCGTTGCCGATTAATAAGCAATTGTGGACGAGCTCCTATGTGCTCTATAGCGGCGGCTGGTCGCTGTTGCTGTTGGCGGCCTGTTATGAGTTGATCGAGGTGCGGGAGATGCGGCGCTGGAGTTTTCCCCTCCAGGTGATGGGGATGAATGCGATTTTTGTGTTTGTCGCGTCGGGGATTGTGGTGCGGATTTTGTACTATACCCAGATCGGCAGCGGTGATGAGGCTCCGAGTACCTATCGCTGGCTCTATGAGACGCTGTTTGTGCCCTGGGCGGGGGCGTTGAATGGGTCGCTGTTGTTTGCGATCGCCAATATCCTAATCTGGTTTGCCGTCCTCTATCTCATGTATCGGAAGGGGTGGTTCCTGAAGTTGTAGCGTCTGGATCGGGAATATCGAGGGGCAGACAGACGGTGAAGGCCGTGCAGCCCGGTTCGCTCGCTACGGCGATCGTGCCGTGGTGGCGATCGACAATTTTCCGGACAATATCCAGCCCCAAACCACTGCCCTCGCCTGCGACTTTGGTGGTAAAAAAGGGTTTAAAAATATTCGGCAACACCTCCGCCGGAATCCCTGGCCCGGAATCGGTGATCTGCACTTCGATGGCGCGATCGCAAGCACGAGTGGCGATCATCAGTGATCCCCGATTCCCCATCGCCTGGAGGGCATTGTGGATCAGATTCGCCCACACTTGGCTGAGTTCATCGGGGTAGCCGCTGAGAGAGGGGAGGTCTGGGGTGTAATGGCGTTCGAGGGTCACGCCTTGTTTAATTTGATTGTGGTAGAGGGTGAGGACGGTTTCGAGGCTGGCTTCGATATCGACGGGGGAACGGGCTTCGCTGTGATCGGAATGGGAGTAGCTTTTGAGGGCGAAGACGATTTTGGCGGCGCGTTTGCTGGCGATCGCAATATTCTGGGTACTCACCTGCATCGTCACCAACTGATGCACCCAATGGAGCACCGTTAACCCTGTCTCGCTGCGCAACAGCGGCAGATAGGGCTGATAATCCGTCATAGCCATTTCGCTAAAGATCCGGGCTACCGTGAGCGCATCGGGAACGCCGTCGGCTTCGAGGTCGGTGGTGAGTTGGCGGCGCAGTTGGCGTTGTTCGCGGGTGGAGAGGGGCGGCGATGGGGGGTGCATCTGAGTCAAGAGACGGAGAAACTGCTCTTGGTGCGTTGGGTCAAACTCTTGCCAGGCCTGCAATAGTACCCCTAAGGACTCTCGCCAAAAATTTTCGATCACCCGTCCCGATGAGGTGATGATCCCCAGGGGGGTATTGATTTCGTGGGCAATACTCGCCACTAATTGACCCAAGGCGGCCATTTTTTCCGATTGGATCAGTTCGGCCTGGGTGATGCGCAATTCTTTGAGGGTGTCTTGGAGAATGCGATTTTTCTCGTAGAGTTCCGCTTCGGCCCGTTTGCGATCGCTAATATCCCGCGCCACCCAAATCACCGTCTGGTCATCCAAGGGGGAAATCCGCACCGAAAACCACACCTCTCGCCCCGACAACGTTAAACGATAGTCAAAATCTCGCCCCTGTTGCGTCGCCAAGACCTGCTCAATATGGTGTCCCCACGTGGGGCCCTGGTCGGGGTCAAAAAAGGCCGCGACCGTTCGGTTGAGCCAATCCTGTTCCGCCTCGTAGCGTTGACTCAAATGGGTCGGGGCAATATCAATATTGTCAATGCGCCCCGCCAGCATCCGAATCACCAGCACCACATCCGTCATCGCCTCCAAAATGCCCCGTAAGCGTCCCTCCGACGAGGCCAACTGTTGGGCCATTAATTGACGCTCTTCGACCTGCGCACTCAGTACCGCATTCAGTTTGGTCAACTCCTGCTGTTGCTCATCTAAGACCTGCTGTAGCGTGGTCATGGTTTGGTCGAGTTCTAGGCAGTCCGTCGCCCGCAGCACATTGGTTTGGGTGACGATCCCCAGGATTTGCTGTTGGTCATTCACCACCACTAACCGCCGCACCTGATGCTGGTTCATCTGTTGGTGGGCTTGCCACATGGTTGTTTTGGGCGCAATGGTGAAGACGGGGGTGGTCATCACGTTGCGGGCCAGCAGATGATCGAGATCCGCTTGTTGGGCGGCTTGGGTGACCATGTCGGTTTCGGTGATGATGCCGAGGGCCTGCCTGCCGGTGTGGGAGGGATGAGGCGCGGTGATCACGATGCAACTGACGTGGTGCTCGGCCATTTGGGCGGCGATCGCAGGCAAGGCCGTGTCAGGTTCCGCTTGGATGACGGGATGGGCCATCACTTCCTCGATGGACTTGAGCCGCAGTAAATCCGCCGGTTGGAGGACTTGGCGGATCTGGTGGGGGGTGATCAGGCCAAGGATGGTGCGATCGGGATGCACCACGGGCAAGTGACGAATGCGATGGCGATAGAAATATTGAGCGATCGCGATCGCATCCACATCCCCCTCCGTCAGGGTGATCGGGTTTGCCGTCATCAATGTTGCTAAGGTCTGATCCTGCTGCTGGGCCAGGTTCACCAGGCAGCGCACCGCATCCCGCTGGGTAAAGATCCCCTGGAGGCGATCCCCCTCAACCACGAGCACACAGGTTTTGCGGTGGTGATTTAAGGCAGCGATCGCATCCTTAAACAGGGTATGAGGCGGCAGCGTCAGAGGATGGCGATCGATAATGTCCAATAGCGGCAATGACATAGACCTCAGCAACAGAGCATTGACTCAACATCCCTCGGCTAGACACCGTTGAAGACGTTGCAGCCCTTATTCTAAAACCTGCGTTGTGATTTTGATGGCTTCGGGCCCTGCAATCGGTGATGCGGGCAATCTCCCCTCTCCATCGTTCGGGTCAAAGATAGAGAGATATCAACCCCACTCCGTTAAGGCATCTGGTCGATGATGGTTTGGGTTTGCACGGAAACGGTGCAGACGCGCATCAGCAGATCAATGACCAAAACCAATGGGTTTCAAGCCTCGCCCCTTCGACATAGCTCAGGGCAAGCCTGACTTCGGCAAGCTCAGCCCTAGTCTAGGGCGACTTTAGGTAAAATAGCGCCATGAAAGTCCGATACCAGTACAGAAT
>CAZCWE010000363.1:0-4668 GCA_964502285.1 uncultured Spirulina sp.
CATCGCCCAATCCGCGATCGCCCCCTGCACCGCCTGCCGCCAATCGGGATCATCCTCCTCCTGAATCGCCACCGTCACGGGAAACTGTGACCACACCAACGCCCCCACAGGAGTCGGTTCAATCTGGTCGAAATAGTCCGCGCCGGGAGCGTCGTGATCCGGTGGGGTCAGGGTGAATAGTTGTTGGAGGGAGGCGGGTAAGGGGTGGGCGCGGGGTTCGGGAAGCTTGGCGGCCAGACTGGGGGAAATGGCGGCCAGGGTCACGATCAACAGAGCGATCGCCCCACTCAAGCCCAGCCAGTGCCACAAACGCCGCATGCCTCGCAATCTACTCTTCCGCCGGCAGGGTTTGGGGAATGGTCGGCGCGTCCGGATTCACCGGCACGAGGGGTTCAGATCCGTCGGGCTGCGTAATCGACTCAGCAGGAGCCACATTCGCCGACGGTGTGCCGAGCCAACCCGCCGCCAACGCCACGGTTAAGCTCATAAAAATTACACTCAGCAACCAGGTCACGCGGTTGAGGGTCGTCTCGGCGGTTTTCGCACTGGTGAACAGTTGCGCTTGACCGCCAATCCCGCCAATGCCGTCCCCTTTCGGGCTGTGGAGGATCACCAAAATAATTAAAAATAAAGCGGAGGCTGCCCAAATCAGTTGAGCAATTTGCGTCACGTCCATAGTAATTCAGTCTAAATTTAGGTTCAGCAAAGTGGGGCGTGGTCATCCGGGGATCACCAACCGTCTAGCTTAACATTCTCCACCCACCCCGCTGTAGGTCGTTCACAATTTGGCTGGGGTTCCGGGGCCTAAAATAGCCTGGCGTTTTTCCTCATTGGCGCGGAAGCCGACAAGCACCGCTTGCCCCTCTTTCACAAAAAGAGGGCGTTTCAACAGCATTGCATCGGCGGCGAAGGCGGTCACCCATTGGGCATCAGTCCAGGTTTTTTTCTCCTCGCCTAGGGCTCGGTAGGATTGGCCGGAGGTGTTGCGCATCGGTTTGCTGCCGAGGCTGTTGACCCAGTCTTGAATCGTCGCGGCGGTGGGGGGGTGGGTTTTGGTGTTGATGAATTCGTAGGCGATCGCCTGTTCATCCAACCAAGCGCAAGCCTTTTTACAGGTGGTGCAGTTGGGAATGCCGTAAACGAGGAGAGTCATCGGAGCACGGAAGAAAGGATGGTGAACAATCGTAGCAAAAACCGGCGCAAAAAAAAGCCAGCAAAGGCTGGCTGATGGAGTAAGAGGTAAATCTAAAACGGCCTTAACGAAAGGAAACCGACGCGCCGTAGGATTCGAGGTAGCTGCGGATTTTGGCGGCTTCGCGGCCATCGACGGCGGTTTTCAGGATGGCGGGTGGCCGTTTCACGAGGGCTTTGGCTTGTTTTAAATCCACCCCCGTCACCATCCAGACGGCTTTGGCGATCACCACCCGACGATTCGACGGCACGGCATCGAGCACCACATCGCAAGCGTCGAGACCCACCGCCCCATTGTCCGCCCCTTGGAACCACTGCACGGGCATGGTGCTGGCATCCACGCCGAAGGTGAATTCGATTTGGTCGATCAATTCCGTGGCTTCGATCAGGGTTAAGGTTTTCATGATCTCGATGATCTGGTTCACTTTTGCAGACATGGCGCACCTCCCCATTGCCGTGCGGGTGGATTAGGATTCAGTCGATTAACATTTCGCTCAATCGTTTGGATTATTTTGAATTTGGTTTGAAATTTCTTTAATGTTACAAGCGTAATACAAAAGCGTCAAGCCTTTTATATTTCGTTGCGATCGCCCTTGGGTATCGGGGGATTGGGCTATGGTTGAACAGAACCGAGGTTTGGAGGCGCGATCGCAGCACCGATGACATTACCCAATTTCCTGATTATTGGCGCACCAAAAGCCGGGACAACCTCCCTCTATCGCTATCTCCGTCAGCATCCCCAGGTGTTTATGAGTCCGGCAAAGGAGCCGAACTTTTTCGCCTTTGGGGGAGACGCGCCGCCCGCGTTTAACGGGCCCGGCGATCGCGACGAACCCACCACCCTCGACCTCGATACCTACCAAGGCCTCTTCGCCAAAGTCACCGACGAACTCGCCTACGGGGAAGCCTCGACGGTGTATCTCTACAGCCCCGACGCGCCCCAACGCATCCATGCCACTATCCCCGACGCAAAACTGATCGCCATCCTCCGCAACCCCATCGATCGCGCCTTCTCTAACTATCTCCACCTGCGCCGCAGCCAGCGCGAACCCCTCCCCGATTTTGGCCAAGCCCTCCAAGCCGAAGCCGAGCGCATCGCCCACGATTGGAAACCGTTTTGGTATTACCAAGCCCAAGGTTTGTACGGGCAACAATTGCAACGCTATTTGCACTATTTTGACCGCAAACAGTTAGGAATTTGGCTGTTTGATGACTTGAAAAACGATGAGATCGGCACGATTCGCGAGATTTTCACCTTTCTTGGCGTTGACCCCACATTTCAGCCCAATACGGGGGAACGGGTGCGCGTTACGCCGCCTGTGCCAAAAAATAAATGGTTGCACAATTTGCTCAATCGTCCCAATCCCCTGAAGGCGATCGCCAAATCCATTCTCCCCAAGGGACTGCGATCGCAAGTATCCGCCCAAGTCAATCAAAAAAACCTCACCAAACCCAAACCCACCGACCGCGATCGCGCCCACCTGATCGACTCCTATCGCGACGATATCGCACAGTTACAAACGATTCTGAATCGCGACCTCTCCCACTGGCTCCGTTAAGATTCCGCCGGATCACGGGGCTGAAGCCCGGCGATCGCGACTCGGAACAAAATTCAATCCTTCCGGGTCTTGGCGGGGGAGCGATCGCGCCGCTTCATGAACGCAGAGATAACGCGATCATCTTCATACCCTGGGAGATATTCCGTGAGGGCCTTGATCTAGGGTGTAACAATTAACACATCAATCATGCGATCGCAAGATCAAAAAAGGCGGAAAACGATCAGTTTTGCGCTGATCTTGGTGGTGGCGTGATCCGGTCAGCATGATGAATTCAGGGTGTCCCCCATCGTTATGTTGTCTTTCTTTTAATCACGCTATGAACATCAGTTGGTCATCTCACCGTTTTTCGATTCTTCTCAGTAGCCTCCTTGCCACCACCACGGCCCTTACCCTCAGCACCCCTAGCCATGCCCTGACGCTGATTCGCAACTATGTTGAACCGGGGCGCACCTTGGGATCATGGCGATCGGGCCCGGAGTATTTTGGCAATCAGGGGGGCGGTAATTTGGTGGATATCTTCAATGCGGCAGCGGATCTATGGGAAGACTCGATCCTCGATGACCACACCGTCACCCTCAATTTTGCCTGGAGCGATCCGAGGAATGCCAATACTCTCGGCTTGAATAGCTTGGTACGGCGCGATCCGAGCCATCCAGGCCGGATGCTAGAGTCTAACATCATCTTTGACAATGCCAATCACCGTTGGTTTATGGATTCAACACCGCTCGACAATGAAGAGTATGGCTTCTACCGCGAATCTGCGCAGGATCTCGGCGGCGGGCTGGTGAACACCGGGCGGATTTATACGCGACCGCTCACTGGGGCGGCGTGGGGCTTTGACCTGTTTTCCGTGGCGCTGCATGAAATTGGCCACTCCTTGGGGTTGCACTATACCGCGTCCTATTTTGCCGAGCGGGGCGATGGCGATCTCGATATTACGGCGCCGCGTCTCTACGCGGGGACAGCGATTCCGTTTCAAGAGAATGGCCCCCATACCCTGCTCCGCGACACGATCATGTATCCCAGTTTTGGGCGGGGGATGCGCAAGGATTTGTCGGCGGTGGATATTTTGGCCAATGGGGAGTTGAGCGACTTTACCCGGTTGAATTTGGAGCCGCGATCGCAGCAATCTGTGCCGGAAGCGGGGCTGGGATTGTGGGGGAGCCTGGCGGGGCTGGTGGGGTTCCGGCTGTTGGGACGACGGCGATCCGCAAAATGAGTCCAGAGCAGCAGAGTGGATTCGCTGTGGCCATGTATCATGGAGCTTAAGTTTGGCAAGCGATCGCATAACCCTGAAGCAGCCTGCGCTTGTCTTGTGTTGAGGATTCAGCGTGAGCACGAGGGAAGAGGATACATCGGCGACGGGAGCACAGGAGCAGCCTGATGATTCGATGGAAACATCATCACAGGCTGCGCTCCTATCAACTCGGTTGCTCGCTCAGTATCACTGTTTGACAGAATTAAGCCGTGCGATCGCACAGCATCGCCCCTTACCCGAATCTTTGGGCCTGGGTCGTGGCGGCGGTGACCCAGGCCTGGGAGTGCGATCGGGCCATTGTCCGCACTGCCCTCAACCGTTGGGACGTAGTCGCTGCCCAGGGTGAACTCACCGCCGACCCCGAATCCTGGTGGTCTGCTTCCCCCCTCGACATTCCCTGCGATGCCCCGATCGTTCCGCGCTGGATTGCCATTCTGTCCACCGGGCAATCCTGGCAGCCCGATCCCCGGAGTTATTGTGTCCCGATTCAAACCGATCAGGGACTGTGGGGGATGTTCCTCGTGGAGCAATCCGCCACGGTTCCGGCCTGGACGGCACAAGAACGGCAGGGGTTAAGCCTGGTGGTGCAACAGATGGCGATCGCCCTCCAAGCCCGCACCCCCCCATCCCTCCCCGCGTCGGATCTGACTGCCCCCCTGT
>CAZCWE010000364.1:0-4658 GCA_964502285.1 uncultured Spirulina sp.
CGCCGACCCCGCATCGGCCATAATCGCCCGCACATCGGCAAAGTCCACATTCACTAACCCCGGAATCGTGATGATATCGGAAATTCCCTGCACCCCTTGGCGCAGAATATCATCCGCCACAAAAAAGGCTTGCTGTACCGGGGTTTCGGGGGAAATCACCGACAGCAGTTTGTTGTTGGGAATGACAATCAGGGTGTCCACCCGACTTTGCAGCGCGGCGATCCCTTCTTCGGCTTGGGTGGTGCGCCGTCGCCCTTCAAAGGTGAACGGACGGGTGACGATCCCCACCGTGAGGCAGCCCATTTCCTTGGCGACTTCGGCCACAATCGGCGAGGCTCCCGTACCACTGCCGCCCCCCATCCCGGAGGTAATGAAAACGAGATCCGTCCCTTCGAGGGCGGCGGCAATTTCATCGCGGGATTCTTCGGCGGCTTTTTGGCCAATGGCCGGATTGCCACCTGCGCCGAGGCCTCTGGTCAGTTTCTGACCAATCTGGAGGCATTTGGAGGCAGATGACATTTCTAAGGCTTGGGAGTCTGTATTGATCGCCCAAAACTCGACCCCAGTAATCCCACTGGCGATCATGCGGTTGACGCCATTGCAGCCCCCACCGCCAACACCAATCACTTTAATGCGAGCAACGTTACTGGGCATGATCGTATCTGGCCGTGTTTGATCAGGTTCGGGGGTTGGATATTCATTGGATTGGGGCAAGGATAACCCCGGATTATTAAAGGGTGTGTTACTAGCCACAGGTACAGGAAGTTCCGCTATTGGTTCAACAGGTTTAATTTTTTAGATTCTACTCGTATCAATAGGCTTTAGTTTACTACCAAGGGAGTTTTCCCACCTTGATGGATCAATGGATTGCCTGAGAAGCGCGATCGCAGATGTCAGCATCTCCTCAATTTGGCTTGATTTTGAGGGCAAATGGCTCGACTCCGCAAGACGCATCGGGCTTGATTCGCCATTTGTGGGATGCTTAAGATCAGGGTGAGCGATCGTGAACCAGAGCATTAGGAGCATTATTTAATGAATGTGGTCCTCCGTCCTCAGCGAAATTTAGATATTAAAGGGGCTTCGATGCTGCAACAGCGGGTCGTTAATTTGAAGCCGATCGCAGAAAATTCCGTTTGGGTGATTGATCTTGTCGAGGTGAATGTGATTGATCATTTTGGCTTAACCGCGTTGATGATGATTCGCCGCGCGGCCCGCCAACATCGCTGCCGCCTCTACTTGATCCATGTCAAGCAGTCGGTGCGCTATATGCTCGATATCACGGAGTTATCGCCTCGGTTTGAGTTTCTTGACACCATTGATGATGTCTTAGGCAAGAAAGTCCGCTTGCTATTATGTTAAGGCGATCGCACCCGCTCAAGCACGCGATCGCACTCGGCAAGATTGATTCAGTCAACAATGAGGAGTAGGGCGGTGCAACGATTAATAACGATGGGAAAATATTTACGCACCCTGACAATCCGGTGGCGGAGTCTGTGGGGACTGGGGTTAATGCTGCTCCTCTGGTTGGGCAATCCCGGCGGCGCGATCGCCGCCCCCTTAACCGCCGATGCGGTCAACGCCGGGGAAACCTTGGCCGGTCAAGCGATCGAGGCCCTGCAACAGGGAGACCTAAACACCGCCGAAGACATCTGGACACAACTGATCGAACAATTTCCCACCAACCCCGCCGTCTGGAGCAATCGCGGCAGCACCCGGGTGAGCCAGAACAACCTAGAGGCCGCCATTGCCGACTTTAACGAAGCAATGCGCCTCGCCCCCGATGCCCCCGACCCCTATTTAAACCGAGGCATTGCCTACGAAGGGTTGACCCGCTGGGATGAGGCGATCGCTGACTATAACCGCGTCCTCGAACTCAGCCCCGATGATGCGATCGCCTACAACAATCGCGGCAACGCCGAAGCCGGTCGCGGCGATTGGGCCGCCGCCCAAGCCGACTACAACCACGCCATCGAACTCGAACCCCAATTTTCCCTCGCCCAAGCCAACAACGCCCTCAGTCTCTACGAACTCGGCGACGACAAAACCGCGATTAAAACCATGCGGAACCTCGTGCGAAAATATCCCATGTTCCCCGATATGCGCGCCGCCCTCACCGCCGTGCTGTGGGACAGTCACCAACAGGGCGAAGCCGAAAGCAACTGGGTCGCGGCCATGGGTCTCGATCGCCGCTACAGCGATCTTGAATGGGTGCGAACGGTACGCCGCTGGCCCCCACGAGTCACTGACGCACTGGAGCGGTTTTTAACCCTCAATTGATCCAGCCACACCTGAGGGCTGAGGGTCGTCGTTCGCGCAGCGTCTCCGCAGGAGATAGCCCGGCCGCTTACCCTATCCCTCCGGGAGGCTTCGCCAACGACTGCGCTCAGGGTGCGCTGGTTTAATGTTTTATAACAGTAGTCACAAGGTTTAGAACATCTATCCAGTGTTGATTGTTGAATAACCGAGGGCTGAGCGGAGTCGAAGCCCGGCCACTTACCCTATCCCTCCGGGAGGCTTCGCCAACGACTGCGCTCAGGGTGCGCTGGGGGTGCTGATGGTAGATTAACCCGCAAAAAAAACAGACTATCGCGTCCCACGATAGTCTGATGAAATTCAAGCTCAACGCCAATGGCACGTTTGGATTCAGGGTGATTAGATGATCCCCATATTGGCCAGACCCAAGATCGCGCCAATCCCCAGAACGTGACCAAAGCTCGTGGTGGCCAACAATGCCGGGAAACCCATGCCGCCGAACATATTGCTCATGGGCAAGGCGGGGCCTGCACTGGGCTGATCAATTTTGAATTTACCGATCGCGATCGCAGCCACATTACAAACAATCATCACAACGCCCACCATCGGGGTCCATTCAATTGTGGTCGGCATCGTTGCAAGTAGGGGTAAAACCATGATTTCTAAAACTCCTCAAAAACTGTCATTCAAAACTAGGTGTAATGCTCAAGTTTTATCTCGAAACATGGTTTCTCCTTACATAGCGTTGCAATTGTTCATGCAAATGCCCCTGTTTTCCTAAGAAATGTAAAGGGAATCCACTCCCCACCGATGATCCAAGGGGGATGAATCAACGTGCCTGCCTAAGTCCAAGCGCGATAAAAACTGTTATCTTCCCAATGGTTTTGCACGAGGGATGCGATCGCACTCTGCTCCTGTGCCGTTAACGGTCGGAACGCCGCCGCCGCCGCCACATTTTCCCGCAGTTGCTCCGGACTATCCGCCGCAATAATCGAGGTATGCACCCCCGGTTGCGACAGGGAAAACCCCAACGCCTGAGTCATTGAAGACAACACCCCCGGCTTCAACAACCGTCCGTAGGCCGGCACTTTCATCGCAATTACTCCCACATTCAACTCCTGGGCCACGGGCAACACCGACGGAATGAACGGGCGCGGATGGTGGGGATCGGCGGCATTCACCGGAATCAAGGTCGTATCGAAGGGGTAGCGGCGCAGACCGGCAATGATCGCATCGGGTTCGTGGTGGCCGGTAATGCCTACATGGCGGACGATGCCCTGCTCTTTTGCTTCGGTGAAGGCTTGGGCGGCTCCGTTGGAACCCGTGAAGCGATCCATTTCATCGAGGAAGGAAATGTGATGGAGTTGCCAGAGGTCGAGATAGTCGGTTTTGAGGCGGGTTAAGGACTGTTCCAGTTCGCGCCAAGCACCATCACGATCGAGCTTGGCGGTTTTCGAGGCTAGAAAGAGGCGATCGCGGTACGGCGGCAACACCAGCCCTAGATTTTCCTCACTGGCTCCATAACTGGCGGCGGTGTCGAAATAGCGCACCCCGGCTTCGAGGGCGGCTTCAATGAGAGCGATCGCTTCCCCCCGTCGCCCCGCCTCATTAATCGGTGTCGTCGGCCCTGCGCCCCCCAGCCCGAAAATCGGCACGCTCACTCCCGTTTTCCCCAAAACCTGCTCCGGAATCGTCGCATCGGGCGGCAGGGTCAGCGCGGGCGCAGCGGTGGGCGTTGCGGGGTTAACCTCTGGTGATACCGCCAGGGATGAGTCCGGCTCTTGTTTCCCCAGGCGGGGCAGTTGCGTCACTCCCAAGAGCCCACCCGCGAAGGCAGCCCCAGCGATTAAAACATTGCGGCGTTTTGGCATAACCGAATTAACTCCAGAGTTCGACAGTCGTGAGCCATCCCGTGGCACACCCTCCACTGTATCGAATCTGAATATTAACCCTGGCCACCACCAACACAAAAGGGCTCAAGGTGTTGCCCCTGAAGCCCTTCTGTTCTGATCATTTTGTCTCAATTAAATCCCAATGTTCACGGTTTCATGATGGGGTCACGGGTGAGAGAGCGCGATCGCCCCTTGCGATCCATCCCGATCATTCCCGTGGCCCAGGAATCACAAGATTCAGCACCAACGCCGACAACCCCCCAGTGGAAATCCCCGACGCAAAGATACTTTTGACCAAAGCCGGGGCATTATCGAGAATTTCCGGCACAAACGTCACCCCTAAGCCCAACCCCAGCGACACCGCCAGAATCATCGAGTTACGCTTCGTCAGGTTCACACAGGAGAGAATCTTCACCCCCGCCACCGCCACCGTCGCGAACATCAAAATCGTCGCGCCACCCAGCACCGGCTGAGGCATGATTTGCACCACCCCAGCCACAATCGGAAACAAGC
>CAZCWE010000365.1:0-4638 GCA_964502285.1 uncultured Spirulina sp.
GGAGAGGGTTTGGGTGAGGGATTGCATAACTGGGATGCAACCATTGATTGCGCCTTATTACGATCAATGCAGGCGAAAAGGAGCGCGATCGCCCCAGGTGCTAAAACTAAGGAATTCGACTTCATTTGAGGTATGGGCTTGGGTATGCTGGCTTTACTCCATCGGCTGCGCTTGCAGTGGTTTATGCTCACCCGTGGCCTGGGCTACGGCACAGATTTCACCACGATTCTCTACAAGATCTATCTCAACCACGACAAAATCATTCATTTCCGCGAGGGTTTCCCGGTGTATTCCCTCTCCACTCCGGCGGTGTTCAGTGCTCCGGCGGCGAATTTCCTCGCCCGCGCCCTCTACCGCACGATCCAAAATAAGAACCTGCCCAACTTGATGAGTTTTGCGGTCAATGATGACTGTAATGCTGCCTGTGAACATTGCAGTTTTTTCGAGGCGGTGGACGATCGCGCCCGCGCTCCCCTCAGCTTTAACCAAGCCTGTGATGCGATCGCCCAAGCCCAAGATCTCGGCGTGTCGGTGCTGAACTTCGTCGGCGGCGAACCCTTGCAGCGGCGAGATTTACCCGATCTGATCCGGTCGGTGGATCGGCAGCGTTCGACGACGGTGCTGTTTACCAATGGCTGGCTGCTGCGCGATCGCGCCCGTGAACTGCGCCGCGCTGGCCTCGACAGTATATATGTGAGCCTCGATGCGGCCGACCCAGAACAGCACGATCGCATCCGCCAAACCCCTGGCCTATTTGAGCGGGCGATCGCGGGCCTCACCACCGCGAAAAAACTCGGCTTTTCCATCGGCATCTCCACCACCATGACTCCCGAACGCTATGCAGCGGGCGAACTCCCCCGGATTATCGAACTGGCCAAACGGTTGGGAGTCCATGAAGTGCTCGTTTTCGATGCCCTGCCCAGCGGTCGCTACCAAGACCGGGAGGATCTGATTCAAACTGCTGGCAACGATTGGGTCGAGGCAATGATCCAATCCGTGGCGGCATACAATCGCGATCGCACCTATCCCGGTGTCGTCTTTTTTGCCTACTTCACCAGCCATCGCAGCGTCGGCTGTTCCTGCGGCACAAGCTATTTTTACCTCTCCCCCTACGGCGATGTGATGTCCTGCGATTTCAATGCCCACAGTTTTGGCAACATCACCCAAGCCCCCCTCTGGCAACTCTGGGAACGCCTCACCACCACCCCCGACTATTGCAGCGCCAAATGGGGCGGCTGCAAGGTGAAAGATCCGGAGTGGCGCGATCGCTCCTCCGAACCGACCCACCCCGCGCTTCGCGCACCCCTCCGAGGAGGGGATTAGTCTTGCTCGAATTTTCTCTCAATTTTTCTGAATCTCATCTCTGCAAATCCCATGCTAAACTCGCTCATTCTCGCCCATTGCACCTTTGATAAAACCCCCACCCCTGCCATTATTGGGTTTGAAATCGCGACCCTCATGGCGACGGGAATCGCGGTCTTTTTCTTAAGTAAAATTCAGACAAAAATTGTGCCGCGCTTCTTCATTATGGCGGTGGCTGTTCTTCTTTTTGAACTGTTCACCTCACCCATGTGGCTCAATGAAAAACTAGGAGTCTGGGCCTATATTTATCTCGATGTGAGTTGGATTTTAACTGTGGGTTGGACAGGGTTAATCTTAACCGTTGTCACCCTCACCGACCAACTATTAAACCACTGGAAAGAATGGCAGCGTTTCCCCGTCTATCTCGCGATTTTAATGGTGGTGGTGAGTGGTTTAGAAATGATGGTGGTGAACTTAGGGATTCGGAGTTACGCGCCGGAAGTCCTCGCCAATTTAACCGGGGCATTTATCTTGGGTGTGCCATTACTGGATGTGCTTTATTACATCCCTGTTTTTACCGGCTTAGTGATTAGTTTTTATAAATATTGGAGCTTTGTTTTGGATGATGAACCCCTCATTCCCAGCAAACACCGGAAATGGTTACGGAGTATTGGGATCGCGTTCTTAGTGGTGTTTCTCTTTGAGGTGATGATTCAGCCGATGGTGGAAAATAATCAATTGCCCCAATGGTCTTACCTCTTTTTTGATATTAGTATTCTCCTCACCGGGCTATGGGTGGCGGTGATTGGGATTGCGGCGGTGGTGGTGGATCGTTTTTTTCTGAACTTTCCGATTGTGATGCGCTTTCTCATCGCCTTGGGGGGGACGGGCGCGATCGCACTCCCCATCGAAGCCTGGCTCATGGCGAACGGCTACCGCGTTTATGGCGAAAGTGCCGCCCACAACTTTACCGGCTTCGTGACTCCCATTTTTAACGCTCCGGTTGAAATTGCCTTTGCAATTCCCTGTTACATGGCGTTAATTATTGCCTGTATTCGCTACTGGGAAACGATTTTAGATAACCGCCTTTAACCCGTTTTAATTCAGGAACAAGCAAGGAAGTTAAGCTCCTTGTGGGTTGAGATATTAGATTTACCATTGATTGAGGATCGCTAGAATATGGAAAAAAGTCGTGCCAACTGCATTCTTGTTGGGTTTGTGGTGGTTTTTCTCATCCTCACCCTGATCGGGCTATTTAACGGGATGATGCTGATGGGTGGGGTGACGATTGTTGGCGTGTCTATTATCTGCACGCTGGGGGTTAGTTTGGTGTTGTGGGTTCCGCTGTGGTGGTTGACGGGTTGGATTGTGTTAACGCTGTGGCCAGGACAGAATAAAGAACCGGCGATCGCATCGATTCCCCCCAACCTGCGCCCCCTGATCACCTATCTTCAACAGGCGCGATCGCGGGGCTACAGTGATGACCAAATTCAACGCCGCTTACACCAAGAAGGCTGGGACGAATCCGACATCACCACAGCCCGCCAACACCTTTGAGCATTGTTTGAGTCTTAACGTCTTCCCACCGCTCACCCCATGCCAGATGCTAGGTAAGGCTGAAATTATCTGCCCTAACTATCTTTTTCGTTGCGATAGAACCAGGACGCTGGTGCATGGGGTGGTGCGGTTGATTCGGCGGTAGGGGATTGTGCCTCTATGGGCATTTCATGACGGCTGAGGGTGGCCAGGCTTGCTGAGGGTTGGCTAATCAAACTATAATCTAAAGTCGCTTTGTTGTGTCCAAGCCCGTGTTGACCGGATATCGTTGCGCCGTGCCTTGGATGAGCTGTGGGCTGAACAGATAGCCCTGTTAACACCACAATTCACAACAAGATTTACCCATGGGACTGTAATTTTTACTGTTACTGCTGGGTGTATTCACCCATTCAATTAATTATTATGACTGATGCAATTCGGATTTTGATGTGTGCGCCTGACCATTACGACGTGGATTATGTGATTAATCCTTGGATGGAAGGCAATATTCATAAGTCGTCCCGCGATCGCGCTGCTGAACAGTGGCACAAACTCTATGGTGTGATTAAAGAGCATACTGCGGTGGACTTGGTGGAACCGGCGAAGGGCTGGCCCGATATGGTGTTTACCGCTAATGCGGGGCTGGTGTTGGGTAAAAATGTGGTGCTGAGTCGCTTTTTGCACCCGGAACGCCAAGGGGAAGAACCTTATTTCAAAACTTGGTTTGAGGACAATGGCTATACCGTTTATGAGATGCCCTCGGATGTCCCGTTTGAAGGGGCGGGGGATGCTTTGTTTGATCGGGAAGGGCGTTGGCTCTGGGCGGGGTATGGCTTCCGCACGGAGTTGGATTCGCACCCGTTGATTGCCCAATGGTTAGATACGGAAGTGCTATCGTTACGCTTGGTGGATAGCCGTTTTTATCACCTTGATACTTGTTTTTGTCCGTTGCGCGGTGGGTATTTGCTCTATTATCCCCCGGCGTTTGATGCCTATTCCAATCATTTGATCGAGCGGCGGGTGGCTCCGGAGAAGCGGATTGCGATCGCTGAACCCGATGCCGTTAACTTTGCCTGTAACGCGGTCAACATTGACGAGATTGTGATTATGAATAATGTCAGCGATGGGCTCAAACAACGCCTGGCTGACTGTGGTTTTACCGCCATTGAAACGCCCCTGTCGGAATTCCTCAAAGCGGGCGGCGCGGCGAAATGCCTCACGCTGCGCACGACGGAACCCGTGCTTGAAAACGTCCACGCGGCTGTTTCGGTGGAAACCCGCACGATCCAAATGCAAGGCCATCTCTTGGATGCGGGCACACTCAACCGGGCGCTGGATCTGATCGTCGAACGGGGCGGCAGCTTTAAGGTGCTGAACTTCAACCTTGGCACGGAACGCCAAAGCACCTCAATGGCGGAAGTGCGGGTATCTGCGCCGGATCGTCATGTTATGGAAAATATCATGACGGACTTGATCGAACTGGGGGCGGTGGATCGTCCCAGCGAAGAGCAAGATGCCGACCTTGAGCCGGTGCTTGCGGCCGGGGTTGCGCCGGATGATTTTTATGTGACGACGATTTACCCGACGGAAGTGCGCATTAATGGGCAATGGGTGCGGGTGGAGCAACAGCGCATGGATGGCGCGATCGCCGTGCGCAAAACCGACAGCGGCATCACGGCGCATTGTAAACTGCTGCGGGATCTCACCACGGACGAAGAAGTTGTGGTCAGCGTTCACGGGATTCGCACCGTGCGCAAAGTGGATGAGCGCAAAAAACAAAACCGCACCGAGGAATTCAGC
>CAZCWE010000366.1:0-4635 GCA_964502285.1 uncultured Spirulina sp.
TAGCAGTAGTCACAAAGTTTAGGACACCTAAGGTTCCCTTTTTCTCAAAAGATACAGTCGAGGGCTGAGGGTCGTCGTTCGCGTAGCGTCTCCGCAGGAGATAGCCCGGCCGCTTACCCTTCGACTCCGCTCAGGGTGCGCTGCTTAGAATGTCCTAACATACTTGTCCACTGCTATATTTGGTGCTGACTTGCGAAAATTTGCTTGAATTTTGTTGCCCAGGGGCTGAATCCCCTATTTTCTCGTTCAGTGCCAATTGAGGATGCGTTTGCCCTGCGCAGCGATCGCGTAAGATGGAGGCTAAAACTTATCGTCAAGATTATGCGCATCCTTGTGACAGGTGGGGCAGGCTTTCTCGGCTCTCATCTCATCGATCGTTTGATGAAACAAGATCATGAAGTCATTTGCCTTGATAACTTCTATACCGGGAATAAACGCAATGTTTTGCATTGGTTCAATAATCCCAACTTTGAACTGATTCGCCACGATATCACCGAACCGATTCGCCTGGAAGTGGATCAGGTTTATCACCTCGCTTGTCCGGCATCCCCCGTCCATTACCAGTTCAACCCGATTAAAACCGTCAAAACCAATGTGCTGGGGACGATTAATATGTTGGGACTGGCTAAACGGGTCGGTGCTCGCTTTTTCCTGGCTTCCACATCTGAGGTGTATGGTGATCCGGACGTGCATCCTCAATCGGAGGATTATCGCGGTAATGTCAACTGCACCGGGATTCGTGCCTGTTATGACGAAGGGAAACGGATGGCGGAAACCCTCACCTATGACTACCACCGTGAGCACAATTTAGACGTGCGGGTGGTGCGAATTTTCAACACCTACGGCCCCCGGATGTTGCCCAATGATGGCCGGGTGGTGAGTAATTTTATTGTCCAAGCGTTGCAGGGGAAACCCTTGACGGTGTACGGAGATGGGTCGCAGACGCGGAGTTTTTGCTATGTGTCGGATCTGGTGGAAGGGTTTTTGCGCCTGATGGCCAGTGACCACACGGAGCCGGTGAATATTGGCAATCCGGGAGAATATACCATTTTGGAACTGGCTCAAACGATTCAACAGCGGATTAACCCTGATGCGGACTTAATTTTTGAGCCGTTGCCCCAAGATGATCCGAAACAGCGGCAACCGGACATTACCCGTGCTAAAAATTGGTTGGGTTGGGAGCCGACGATTCCTCTTGAGGAGGGATTAACAAAAGCGATCGCCTATTTCCGCGATCGCCTCCAAACGCCCTAGGGGTGACAATCACGATCAAACTAAAACCAGAGCCTTAAATGTTGGTGAGTTTCACCACGACCTGAATTGTTGTACAGCGATAGGATGAGTTAGAGCCATGCAAGTTTGTGTAATTGGGACGGGATATGTGGGTTTGGTGACGGGGGTTTGCCTGGCACAGATCGGTCACCATGTGATCTGCGTTGATAACAACGAAGAAAAAGTCAAGTTGATGCGATCGGGGCAATCCCCCATCTATGAGCCGGGTTTGTCGGAATTGATGAAATCCTGCATGGAAGCCGGGCGGTTAGAGTTCACCTCAGATTTAGGCCATGGTGTCGAGCATGGCGATGTGCTCTTTATCGCGGTGGGAACCCCGGCCCTGCCGACGGGGGAAAGTGATACCCGCTACGTGGAAGCCGTCGCCAAAGGCATCGGCCAACATATGAAAGGCGGCTACAAAGTCATTGTCAATAAATCCACCGTGCCGATTGGGTCTGGGGATTGGGTGCGGATGATTGTCCTCGATGGGATGTCAGAACAGACCGACAATCCGGTCTCAGAGGCGGATGCGCCCTTTGATGTGGTGAGTAACCCGGAATTTTTGCGCGAAGGGTCGGCGGTGTTTGACACCTTTAACCCCGATCGCATCGTCCTCGGCAGCAACAGCCAGCAGGCCATCGACCGAATGAAGGAACTCTATCAACCTTTGGTAGACCGCACCTTTGCCGATGACAAGACCTTGTCGCCCGTGCCCGTGGTGGCGACGGATCTCAATTCGGCGGAGATGATTAAATATGCGGCGAACTCCTTCCTGGCGACCAAGATTAGTTTTGTGAATGAGATCGCGAATATTTGCGATCGCGTCGGTGCAGACGTCACCCAAGTCGCCAAGGGTATCGGCCTCGATTCCCGCATCGGTACGAAATTCCTCCAAGCCGGGTTAGGCTGGGGCGGCTCCTGTTTCCCCAAAGATGTCTCCGCCTTAATTCACACCGCCGATGATTATGGCTATGATGCCGAACTGTTGAAATCCGCCGTCAGCGTCAACAAACGTCAACGCCTAATCACCCTCGAAAAACTCCAACAGGAACTCAAAATCCTCAAGGGCAAAGTCGTCGGTCTCCTGGGCTTAACCTTCAAGCCCGACACCGACGATATGCGCGATGCGCCCTCCCTGGACTTGATCGAGCAACTGAACCGCCTCGGCGCAAAGGTGAAAGCCTACGACCCGATCGTGTCCCAAACGGGGATCGGTCAGGGTTTGTCCGGGGTGATGGTGGAAACCGATATCGATCGCTTGGCCGATGGCTGCGATGCTTTGGTGTTGGTGACGGACTGGCAACAGTTCGCGGATCTGGACTATCAAAAACTCGCGTCCCTCATGCATACGCCAGTGATCATTGATGGTCGGAACTTCCTCGATCGCAAGGCTGCCGAGGCCGTGGGCTTCCGCTATATTGGGGTCGGGCATTAGGCTCGATCTGGTTTCGTTTCGCACTGGGGGTCATCGTGACGGTTTTAGATTCTCGACTGGTTCAACTGTGCCCCTGGCTATCGGGGGGCGCGATCGCACTTTGGGCCATTGTGGGGCTGTCGTCCCCCAGTGCCGCCCAGGGGATTGACTTCCTCAATCAGCAGTTAGAACTGCCCCCCGTCGATCAACCCAACACCCCCGCCCATGCTGCGGCCAATCGCCTCTTTCAACTGGCCCAAGCCGCAGAAGAGGCGGGCGAACTGGCCAAGGCGGTGCAACTGTGGCGGGGGGCCTTGGTGCAGTATACGGAACTGCAAGATTTGGGGGCGATCGGGGTGGTGCATGAGCATCTGGGGATTGCCTATCTCCAGTTGGGCTATTTCAACGAGGCGGAATATTCCTTTCGCCAAAGTTTAGGCGCAGCGCGGGATGTGGGCAATGCGTTCCGTCAAGTCTATGCCTTGAATAATCTCGGCACGATGCTCCTCAACCGCAGCGATCCCCAAAGTGCGGCGGAGAGTTTCGCCCAGGCAGCGGAGTTGGCCCGCACCATCGGCAGTGAAGCTGGAGAGGGACTGAGTTTGAGTAATTTGGGGCTGGCTAAGGCGCAAATGGGGGACTATACGGGCGCGATCGCTGCCTACGAAATCGCCTGGCCGCTGCGGCGACGATATCCCAATATTGGCGGCCATGCCTACACCCTCAATAATGTGGGGGATGCCTACCAAGCCCTGGATCGCCACGATCAAGCCTTGGCAGAATATCGCCTCGCGCGGTGGTATGCCGAAGAGGAAGGCGATATTCATAACCAGTTCCGCGCCTTTGAAGGGTTGGCCTATTCCTACGGGCGGACGCAGCGGTGGGTGAATGCGTTTCAGGCGTTGGACGATTGGATTAACTTGGCCCGCCAAACGGAGCAGCCCCGCCGGGAGTTGCGGGCGTTGCATCTCTACGCTCAGTATCATGTGCTGTTGCGCCGTTGGCCCAAGGCGCGGCAACTCTACGAAAACGCGATCGCCGTCTCCCAACGCCTCGACAACCCCGACACCACTACAATTCTCCGCAACGAGTTAGGGCAGGTGCTTTACTATTTCCCCTACGGCCCAGATTTGTAGGATTAAGCGATCGCATCTGGCAACACCGTCACATCCCGGAGCGGCTGACCACTAAGGCAGAGCCAATGACAGGTGAGCAGGTCGGGGGTTTGGCGGCCTAGGGATGCGATCGCCGCCCCATTGGGAAACGGCAACACCCGATCAAACTGAATTTCCTCCTCTCCCACCACCCGAAACCCCACCAGATACACCGCTGGCATCGCCTGATAGTGGCTCAGAAGTTGATAGGCGAGAGCATAGAGGGGTTGGCGTTGGGCATCGTTGAGATGATGCGGATAGGGCGCGTTGGGCGTGCGGTGGATCGCTTCACCATAGAGGGGGCCTTTCGCCGTCCACATCACCGGCAGCCACAAATCCCCATCTCCGGTGGCGTAGTCTAACGACTCGACCCAAGCCCGTTGTGCAGCTAGATCTTGCCATTGCGTCCACTGTTGGGGGGCAGCGGCGGGTAGATCGAGACTGAGGGGGCAGATCAGGGTTGCATCCGTGGCGGTGGGATAACCTAGGGCGGCGGCCTGTTGGGTCACGGTCACACCAGGATTCACCGCCTGAATTGCGGTTTGCAAATGGGACGCGATCGCCTCTGATGCTGCGTCCGCCGTTACGAGAATTACAGTGTTAATCGTCATGGTTCATGATTCAGGGCTGATCCGGTGGGTGCGATCGGGCAAGCTTCCAGAGTCTATCAGAAGGGCCGGATCAACCGCATCTATTGCCGTTGCAACCCGTGAGCCCGCTAGTAGTCAGCCGCGATAATTTTGACAGTTGTTGTGCTTTAGCACGTTTCCGCACCGCAACGGAAAGGGCTAA
>CAZCWE010000367.1:0-4605 GCA_964502285.1 uncultured Spirulina sp.
AATTGCCCCTGCGTCACGATCACCCCGCCGCACCATTGCACCCATTCCTGCACCCCTGGCTCCACTTCCACCGCACTGATCCACAACCCCACGAGGATATGCCCCCCAGACACCACCCCATCACACAGCTTCGCCAACAGCAGCCGCAGGGTTGCCGCCGTGAGGAGGCTCGTGGCGACGAGATCCGGCGCGATCGCCAACTCAAACCGGGACGGCGTTAACCGCGCCAACGGGTTGAAAAAATCCTGATGCTGTTGAATCACCGCCCGATCTGGCGGTGCTCCGCGCCATTCCCAGGCCTCCACCTCATAGCCCAACTGCCGTAGCGCGATCGCGGTTTGACCCTGACCCGCACCGATGGCTGCGATCGCGGCTCCCGGTGAACATCGCGCCGCCCAAGCCAAAATCGTCGGATCGGGAACAGGATCTTGGGGAGGGGGAGGGGGTGCGATCGTTGTCTGAAAATTGCAGGTAATCCCCGTTTCCGGCGGCGCATTGGGCGTAATCTCCACCAGAAGCCGCGCCCCCGGCCCCGTGCGAAAACTCGTCAGGATCAACTCATGCAGACTTTCCCCCAGTTTGTCCCGTTCCGCCGCCGTCAACGGACTGCCGAAATTCTCCACCAACCCCGCCACCCGCTCAAGGGTTGCCCCCCATTGGGACGGCAAACAGGGCAGGGTGATTTGTGCAGTTAGGGAAAGGTGCGATCGCCACACCTCCCCCACCCAATCCGTTCCTCCCATCACGTCACCGTCGTCACAAACTGACCCGGTGACGTAATCTTAATCGTCCCCCCATAGGCACAATTACAAATCGACGTATCCGACAGCGCCGCAAACGTCCCAATCTTCACCTTTAACGCCCCCGGCTTCCATGGCCCCGCAATCACCGGCGTACAGGGCATCGGTGTCAACACCCCCAGCGCCGCCGCCGTCGCCGACGCCACCGCCGGATTCGCCAACGACGTACAAACCCCAAAGGGCAAAATATTCACAAACGGCGCAAAATCCATCACCGTCGCCGCCAACATCGCCGGAGCCATTACCGGAGTCCCCTTCGGAATCACCACCAGACTACTCGGCGCTGCCCCAAACGGCACACACTGCATCATTGCACCCATCGTCACTAAATTTGGCATCAGAATTCCCTCCTATCCTAATTTGATCGACAATGACGATACCGCCACTGACGTTGTCCCCTTAATCGTTGTAGTTAACCCTTGCACTGTCATCGTTGCCGATGACTTTAGCGTCACACTTGCCGCTGCTATATCAAGGGAATTACCACTCACTTTCAAATTAATTCCCGTCTTTCCTGTCAGATTAATTTTCGTGGCATCTAAATTAATATTTTTCCCCGATCCAGCCGTTAAATTAATATCACCTGTGGAAGTTATTTCGATTTTTTTGCCATTATCATCGAGTTTAACAAGGTGACCACCACTTGACTTGATTTCAATTTTTTTACCCTTATCATCTAAGAGCGTTTGATGCCCTCCTTTACTCTTGACCAAAATCTTTTCATTCTTATCATCAAGTAACACCTGATGACCATTTTTAGTCTTCAGTTCAATAAACTGATCCGTGTCATTAAAATGCAGATAATTTTTTTCTTTCGTATCAATATAAATCCCTTGCTTGGTACTATCCTTATCCTCCTCAACAAACTGCAACTGATGTCCAATGCGAGTCTTAAACGTGCGGAGGCGCACCTTGCCATCCACCACACTATCCGTCACCACCGTGGGCGGCGCATCCTTCCCATTCCACACCCCACCCACCACATAGGGCCGATGAATATCCCCATGTTCAAAGGCCACCAGCACTTCATCATCCACCTCTGGTAAACAATCAAACCCCCGATCTTTTCCCGCCCCAATTGCCACCACCCGCGCCCAATAGCTCGTATGGGCATCCTTCCCTTCCTTCGGGGTCAACGTGGGAAACCACACCCGCACCCGACCCCATTTTTTCGGGTCATTATTATCGGTCACCTGGCCCACCATTAAAGTCTGACCCGGCTTTAAACGGGTCGGCGGTGATAGTGTCGCCAGCAAATCTCCCCCCCGCAAACCCCGCACACTAAATTCAGTCGTATAGACTCGATTCTCATACAAATGCCGCGTTTCAGTGACATAATAACTGCCACTGTATTTACTCATGTCCTTCAGTTTAATAATCTTGCCGGGACAAATATCCGGATTCCCCTCTGCACGAGCATCCGCAATCACAAATTCCCCGCCCAACTCATCCACTAACGATTGAGCAATTTTTTCTGCTTCTGACGTACTAGAAACGGGTTGATCTACCACAATGACTTTGGGACTAGTGGGTTTTCCTGAAAAGCTACTGCTACTTTTTTTGCCCTTGCCATAATCTGTTTCTGTTAAAACTTTATCAGCATTTTTAGTGGCGACAATGGCTTCTTTTTTAGTGTAGTCCCAGCCGCGAACTTCCACAGAACTGACTTGCTCTGCACTGGAGACTCGCACTCGAAAATCATATAAATCTTTTAACCATTCCAGTTCGATTGTGGCTTCGGATTTGGGTTTGCGAAAATTTAATTTACCATCTTGGACAAAGAGTTCGTAGCCGTTGCGGGCGGCTCGCTCTCTGAAGAATTCCATATTGGTTTGATTTTCCTGAAAGACATATTCATGGGTGGGGCTAGTGGAATCAATCGTTTTGGAGGTGATGCCCACTTCGCCGATGATTTTTTTGATAATGTCGCTGTCGGTTGCGTCTTGAAAAGAACGGTTGAAGCGACCCCGATGGAGACGATGGGAAATATCATAGCCCCGGATGATCATCGGTGCTTGGGAACCGGTGGTAAATTGGGTTTCGATCGCGGTGACTTCACCTTTAATCACACTACCTTCTTCCACGTCACTAAAGTCTTTATCTTCGGTGGAACTGCCGATAAATCCAATTTCAATTTCTGTGCCAATTTCAAATTCTTTTTCATGTTGCCAAAACTTATCATCGGGATCACCTGGATAGCGGGAGTTTTGAATAATCAGGGTGAACATCGCCGGTAGATGTAAGCTTTGTTCAATGGAGATCTGGAGTACGCTTTCCATCAGTTTTGAGGAAGCTTTACTACCATTGATTTTAAGAGTCGCTTGGGCAATATATGTTGTGTTCATAAAAAGTCTATCCGTACCAGGTTATCGATTGGGCCCGCTGCCGCGTCCAAAGGGATTGGTGGAGCCGCTGGCTGTTACGGATTCAATTTCGGTGAGTTTGAGGGAACTGATGACGGCTTGGACGGGGGTGCCATCGATTAAAAATCGGGTGATGTCAAAGTCAAGGGATTCGATAAAACAGCTACGAATGTATTGATTTTGACCCCAAATAAAGGTGTAGGTGGGGGGACGTTTGCCTTTGGCTTCGCCTTTTGAGGCAAAGTCTAGGGCTTTAAGGAATTTGCCAATGTATTTTTCAATGACGTTTTCGCCGGTTTCGTAGGTGTCAAATTTAATATCAGAGATGCTTAAGGTGCGACTACAGGGCCCTTTAAAACTCACTTTTGGATCGCCGGATTCGGTGCGAGCGGCGGTTTCAGCATCTAGATCAATGGACTGACTAAAGCTCAATGCGGTGGGGTTAAATTGAAATTCAATGTCATCACTTTCATCGGATTTTAAGATGGCTTTTTCGAGTTTGCCGGTGGGAATGGGGCTGTTGCTCATGAACTGACTCCTTATGATGTTTCAGGGGTTTACCAGGGAAGACGGCCGGAGTAGCCGCGTCCGTGGCGTTCTTGCTCGATGGCAATGCGTTGACGCACGATCGCATAAATCGCATAGGCCAAATGTTCGAGTTGATCGGCTTCGGTTTGGGCTTGGGCCTGTTTGGCGGCAGGCGATCGCGATTTTGATGTCGTCGCTGGTGCTGAGGAAGCCGCCGTATCCACGTCGCGCTGAATCATCCGCTGGACGGGGCGTGGTGTGACATTTTGCACGCCTTTGGGGGTGAATTCGATGGTTTTCCGACTGGACTCGGTGGGTTCGGCTTTGGTTTGCACAACGCCTTTCACGGTGCTCCACTTTGTTTTGGCTGCACGCTTTTCGGTTTTGAGGGGTTTGCGCTTACCCAACGGTGTTTTGCGGGGGGTGATGTTGTTTTTCGCCAGGGCAGTAGAAGGCGCGGGACTAGGCGGGGTGCTGATTCCTGGCTCAGGACTGGCCTGGAGTAGGTCTGTAATGCTCGACCACGATTCGGGGATCGCCCGATTCGATGGTTGCACGGCGGGCGGCTTTGGGGTTTTGGATTTGCGTTGAATCACGGGCGGGGGGGCTGAGGCGGTCGAGCGCGATCGCTGCAAGGGGGTAAACGTCCCAATTTGATCAAGAACCTTGGGCAATCGAGATTGTGCGATCGTTTTGCGCGACCCCAACGGTGCAGCCGCTTTACCACCCGCTTGTCGTTGAACTTCATCGGGTGAACTCGCAGGAGTGATGGTTTCAGCGGGCTGTCGTTGAATTGATTCTGGGGCGATCGCTTCAGCACTTTCAGAAACTTGTCGCTGAATCGTTTCCGGTGAACTGATAGGAGTCGAAATTTCAGCAGATTGTCTTTGAACGGTGTCGGGTGCGATCGCTTC
>CAZCWE010000368.1:0-4603 GCA_964502285.1 uncultured Spirulina sp.
TACTGTTCCGTGTTGTCCGCCATGGGTTGACCATCAGAATCGGGGTAGAGAGTGGGGGAATGGGTGGGAAGTTGTACCATGATTGCCGGATGAATATGCAAGGCGATCGCTTCTCACTATATCGAATCATCCCAAATCTTTCTGCCCCTACACGCTTCGTCCGGGTTAATGTCACAATGAAAGATAGTGATTTTATTCTCTGCACCTGTAAAACGACTGATGGCTAAGACCCCTCCATCCCTGACTGGACAAGCAATTCGTGAGCAATTTCTCAACTTCTACGCCGCCAAGCAGCACAAAATTCTCCCCAGTGCGTCCCTTGTGCCCGAAGATCCGACGGTATTGCTGACGATCGCGGGGATGTTGCCGTTTAAGCCGATTTTCTTGGGTCAGCGGCCTGCGCCCTGCGATCGCGCCACCACATCGCAAAAATGTATCCGCACCAACGATATCGAAAACGTGGGCCGCACCGCTCGCCACCATACGTTTTTTGAGATGTTGGGGAATTTTAGTTTTGGGGACTATTTCAAAGAGCAGGCGATCGCTTGGGCCTGGGAACTTTCCACCGAAGTGTTTAAATTGCCCCCCGATCGTCTCGTTCCCAGTGTGTTTCGCGATGATGATGAAGCCTTTGCGATTTGGCGCGATCAAATTGGGATTCCTGCCCACCGCATTCAGCGCATGGGCGAGGAAGATAATTTTTGGAAATCCGGCCCCACGGGTCCCTGTGGGCCTTGTTCGGAGATTTATTACGACTTTCATCCCGAACTTGGCGATGATCAGATTGATCTCGAAGATGATACGCGGTTTATTGAGTTTTATAACCTCGTTTTCATGCAATACAATCGTGATGCAGAGGGCAATTTAACCCCCCTTGCAAAGCAAAATATTGATACGGGCATGGGCTTGGAACGGATGGCGCAAATCCTCCAACAAGTGCCGAATAATTATGAAACGGATCTGATTTTTCCGATTATTGAAACGGCGGCCAAAATTGCGGGCATTGATTACGAAAAAGCCGATTCAAGCACCCAAGTTTCGTTAAAAGTGATCGGGGATCATGTGCGATCGGTGATGCATATGATCGCGGACGGGATTACGGCTTCAAATACCGATCGCGGCTATATTTTGCGGCGGTTGATTCGGCGGGTGGTGCGTCATGGGCGGTTGATTGGCATTGAAGGCGCGTTCATTAATCAGGTGCTGGCCAGTGCGATCGCCCTCGCTGAATCCGCCTATCCCCAAGTGCGGGAACGCCAAGGGGTGATTTTTGCCGAACTGGAAAGGGAAGAATCGCAGTTCCTGAAAACCCTAATTAAAGGTGAGGAACGGATAGCAACAATATTAGGAGGTATCAAAGAAAGTACACAATTAATCCAACAGGCATTTAATGAAAATCCAGAATTCCTATCTTCAGCAGCAAGCTTTGTCTCAGATTTAGAACCTGATTTACTTCAAAAAGCGTTAAATTCTATTTCATTGTCATTGACTTCATCAGGGAAAAATGACTTAGACGAAGAAAGTCAGCCCAGCATTAATCAAAACCTTCAGAATGTCTCCCAATCACTTACTGAGGGTTTTGCAGAACTGTTGCCCAAAATATCAGAATCTCTCAAGTCTGCTTTTTCAGAAGTGAAGCTAAATACTGAATTGGGAAGTAAACTTCTTGGGGATTTTTTGATAAAAAACAAGGAAATTTTTGCCAAACTTAAAACTGAAGAACTGTGGAAAACTACTCTGGGGAATTTACCATCGCTACCCGGTTCATATGCATTCACCCTCTACGATACCTACGGGTTTCCCTTGGAATTAACCCAAGAAATTGCCGAAGAGCAGGGGATTACGGTGGATGTGGCCGGGTTTGAGGCGGAGATGGAGTTGCAGCGCGATCGCGCCCGCCAAGCCCACGAAACCATTGATCTCACCGTTCAAGAAAGCCTCGACCAACTGGCCCAAACCGTTCACCCGACGGAATTTCTCGGCTATACCCAGGTGCAAGCTCCGGCCCAAGTGGTGGCGCTCTTAATCGAAGGCAAAACCACCGACCAAGCCCCGACGGGGACTGCGGTGCAAATCGTCCTCAACGAAACGCCATTCTATGCCGAATCGGGGGGGCAAATTGGCGATCGCGGTTTCCTCAGTGGCGATGATGTGGTGATTCGCATCGACGATGTGCAAAAAGAATCGGGGATGTTCATTCACTACGGGCGCGTTGAACGGGGCACAGTGCAAACCGGCACGACGCTGAATGCCACCCTCGATCGCGCCTGTCGGCGGCGCGTCCAAGCCAACCACAGCGCCACCCACCTCCTCCAAGCGGCGTTAAAGTTGCTGGTCGATCCGGCGGTCTCTCAAGCGGGTTCCTTGGTGGATTTCAATCGGCTCCGGTTTGATTTCAACCTGAATCGTGCTGTCACTGCCGAAGAACTCGCCCAAGTGGAAGCCCAAATTAACACCTGGATCGCCGAAGCCCACGATGCCGATGTGGCCGTGATGCCCATTGACCAAGCCAAGGCGAAAGGCGCAACGGCGATGTTCGGCGAAAAATACGGCGCGGAAGTGCGGGTGATTGATTTTCCGGGGGTGTCCATGGAACTCTGTGGCGGTACGCATGTGCGCAACACGGCGGAAATTGGCGCGTTCAAAATCATCAGCGAGGCGGGGATTTCCTCCGGGGTGCGTCGGATTGAAGCAGTAGCCGGGCCAGCGATTCTGGACTATCTTGCCGTGCGGGATCAGGTGGTGCGGGAGTTGAGCGATCGCTTCAAAGCCCAACCGGAGGAACTGATCGAGCGGGTCACGAAATTACAAACCGATTTGAAAGCGACCCAGAAAGAGCTTGAAGGGGTGAAGGGGGAGTTAGCGATCGTCAAATCGGAGCAACTCCTCAGCGAAGCGGAAACCGTAGGCGACTTCAAACTCCTTGTCGCTAATCTGGGCGATCTTGACCCCAAAGCCCTCCAAACCGCCGCCGAACGCCTTCAGCAAAAACTCGGTGAAAGCGCCGTCGTCCTCGCTTCCACCCCCAGCACCGATAAGGTCTCCCTCGTGGCTGCCTTCAGCCCCCAGGTGAATCAAGCGAAAAAACTCCAAGCCGGTAAATTCATCGGCGGCATTGCCAAACTCTGCGGCGGTGGCGGCGGTGGTCGCCCCAACCTTGCCCAAGCCGGCGGCCGCGATGCCAGCCAACTCCCTGCTGCCCTCGAAACCGCCAAAACCCAACTCCTCGACGCGCTGAAATAAGCCCTCACTCTCAATCCCTCTCCCACAGAAGCTACTGCTGATACATAGCGTTCAAGTGTTGGCCTAAGTTGCGATCGATCACAACTTGGTAATGCTCTCGATGCTGCAACAAAGCAGTAAGGGGTTCGGCCATCGAGAATGTCCTCTCGATCGTTGATGCTGCCGTAAACTTTGCCAAGTCGTGAGATTCTCTTAGCCTTGCGGTCGGGGAGAATGTCAAGATGGAAGGAAAACCACAACCCTAGCCATGGTGATTCAGTCTCAACTCCGATCGCGATCGCACCATTCCACCGCACCGACCTACCCCATTGTCGAACAATTCCACTCCGTCCAAGGCGAAGGTGCTTGGGCGGGGGTGAGTGCGTTTTTTATCCGGTTGGGGGGGTGTGATGTGGGCTGCCCCTGGTGCGATACGAAAGAATCGTGGCCCCAGGATCATCATCCCCGGCAGACGGTGGCGGCGTTGGTGGCGGCGGCGGTGACGGCAGCACCGGCCCTGGTGGTGATTACGGGGGGTGAACCGTTATTGCATGATCTGACGGCAGTAACGACGGCATTAAATGAGGCCGGGTTGCGGGTGCATTTGGAAACGTCGGGGGCCTATCCGTTGCGGGGGGTGGTGGATTGGGTGACGCTGTCGCCGAAACAGTTTAAGCCGCCCCACGAGTCGATCTATGCCCAGGCTCAGGAGTTAAAGGTGGTGGTGAGCGATCGCACTGACCTCGATTGGGCCGAAACCCAAGCCGCCCAAGTGCCAGAATCAACCCTCTGCTATCTGCAACCGGAATGGAACACCCCAACAAGCCCCGGCTTGATTTTCGACTATGTGTGCCACCATCCCCGCTGGCGCATGAGTCTGCAAACCCACAAACTTTTAGGGGTGCGTTAATCCTGAGGTGGGTATGAGTGAAACTTGGACGATTTATAAAGAGTTCCGCTTTGAGGCGGCGCACCGCTTGCCGCATCACGACGGTAAATGCCAGCGGCTCCACGGTCATAGCTGGGTGGGGCGGGTCTATGTGCGGGGCGATCGCCTCACGGTCAACGGTGCGAAGGCGGGGATGTTGATGGATTTCAGCGAGCTTAAGGGTTATCTGAACCCCCTGCTAGAGACCTATCTCGATCACCATTATCTCAACGACACCACCGGCCTCCCTAATCCCACCAGCGAATGCCTCGCCCAATGGATTTATCACCGTCTCGATGCGGCGGGACTGCCGGGACTCGATGGGGTGGAAATTCGGGAAACCTGTACGTCGGGGTGTCTGTATCGGTGCGATCGCGCCTAAAGATCTGGCCGCGATCGTGACCAAAACCAATGGGTTTCAAGCCTCGCCCCTTCGACATAGCTCAGGGCAAG
>CAZCWE010000369.1:0-4595 GCA_964502285.1 uncultured Spirulina sp.
TCGTTAAATCGCAAATCAAATGCAGGACATGGCCGCCGCCGATCGCATACCCTGCCACGAGGGCAATGACCACCTTGGGCATGGAGCGAATCAAGCGCTGGAGGTCGAGCACATTCAGCCGGGGTGTGCCTGCGTCGTCGAGATAGCCCCCCTCCCCCCGCACAGACTGATCCCCGCCGGAACAAAAGGCATATTTCCCGTCGGTGTGGGGCCCGGCTCCAGTGAACAACACCACGCCAATCCGGGGATCTTCGCGCACATTACTAAACGCATCGTAGAGTTCCATGACGGTTTTGGGGCGGAAGGCGTTGCGCTTGTGGGGGCGGTTGATGGTGATTTTGGCGACACCGTCTCCCTTGTGATACAGAATATCCTCGTAGGATTTCACCGTGTGCCATGCGATCGCCATACCATCTCCTCACCGTTCTCAGGGTCTTTAATCGTTTCTACGATACCGGAGAGTCGGCCCCTGAGCGATCGCGATCCTCTTTCTTTCGAGAGAGAGGGCGGCTGCAAATGCCTGAGAATCGAGCCTCAAAATCTAGCGAGAGAGGGATATGTTTGGGGGAAGGCAGCCGATAATCTAAAGATATTCTGAAATTAATTCAGTCGTGGGTGAATGAGCCAATGCCAAAAATGATGCGATGCAGCGGGCGATCGCACACCCATCGCCCGACGTGAGCCGGAAACAGGCCAGCGGGGACAAGGATAAAGAGAATCTTAAGAATTCTGCCCCCCGCCGGTGTTGTGGATAACCATTGTTTATATAAAAGATTAGTCAGGATTCGACAAAAACTAAATGGGGATCAGCGAAACCATCATAACTTTGCTCGAAAACCGTCCACTCAATCCTTGAGTGAGTCCCATGACTGACCACACTCCATAACAACCCTTTTTAAGTCACTTTTTTGAGTGACAACACACCATGAATTTATCGACTGTACTGACCTCAAACTCACAAGACACCGCACCTCCGCCGTTTAAGTTTGCGAAAGTCCAGCAAATTCGCTGCCCCAACTGCGGCAGTCACGCTGAAAAGCTGTACTCGATGCAACACCACACGGCTCAGATTCAATGCCCTAGCTGTGACTATTTCCTGTTGAGCTGCACCCAAACCGGGGTTGTGCATGAAGCCTACGCGCCCGGTATTGCCGCAAACTAAGATTTGACCCGCTCGCGGTGGGCGATCGCTTCGATTGCCGCCACGAGGGTCGCATTGTCCCACTGACCATAGAGCGTCGCCGCGATCGCCGCCCCCCCAGCCCCCACCCCTTCCTTGACATAGCCTTGCTCGTAGGCGCGGAGGGTGGGGGTTTTGGCGTGGGTGAAGTCCAGTTGGGTGGCGAGGAGGGGCACAGGGCCAATGGCCGCCGCGAGGCCCACGGTGTCCCCGCTAGGATCTTCGGCGACCCAGCGCGTTGTGCCCACGACAATCTGTTCTGGAGACCAGGGCAGGCGGTGACGGCGAGCGATCTCATCCGCCAGGGCATACACCGCCAGCATTTGCGTCCCACCGGCCAACAACACACCGCCGGCACGACTGGCCGCGATCGCCATCCCTGCCGCCACACATTGCATCGGGTCGCCCACCGCCGCCAACACCGCCAGCGGATCAGGGTCGGGGCCGAGGGATGCGATCGCTAACCCCCGCTGCACGACCTGCTGTTTTTGCTGATGGTTGCACTGGGGATGGGAACTATTGATTTTGCCCTGAGCCGCAATCCCCAGGGCGATCAGCACCGCCAAGGCCGTTGTTGTGCCCCCTACCACACATTCCCCAATCAATAGAGGCTGCTGCGATGACCCCAAGCGTTCCCCCCAGGCCAAGCCTTGGTTCACCAGACGGCGCACCGTCGCGAGGGGGAGGGCGGCCCCCGTCGTCACACAGGCGGCACTGTGTCCCCCCAACTCAATGGCCGGGACGGCCGGCGGTTGGGGCAAACCCGCATTAAACAGCGATACCGGCATCCCCAGACCCGCCACCACGGCCCGCGTAATCAAAACCGGCGATGCCCCCACCGTTAAGGGCGGCAAGGGAAAGGCGGGCGCGGGGTGTGGCCCGTTGATCAGAAACTCGGCATCCGCGATCGCGGTATATTGACGATCCTGGGGGGTCGCCCCAGCAGCGGAGATCCCTGGGTGTAGTCCGGTTGCTGTAAAACCCAAGATGCAGGCAAAATGGGGACGTTTGCCCCGCTGCTGTTCTAGCCAAGTCTGACCCGCGTGGTGTTGGGTATAAAGTTTGATCATAAATTTTTTCAGAAACAGATAAAATGCAGCGGAAACGCAACCAGACGCTCGCGATCGCATTATCCGCTCAGGCCCCCTTCTCAACCTATGAAATTGCCCGTTTTTCTCAAGCATAAAGTTTGGCGATCCCTGCTGATTTGGGTTGGCCCCTGCCTCTTGACCGCCGGCTTCGTCATTTTGGGGTTGGGGCAAGGGTCGCGCGGCCTGGCCGCCCTCCTGCTGGTGGTGGGCGGTCTGATTACCCTCGTGGCAGCGGGACAGCGCATCGGCTTGCTCGTCCAACTGTCCCAACGGCGGGCGGCTCAGGTGGGGACGAATGCGATCGCGGCCACGGTGGCGGTGCTGGTGATTCTCGGCTGTGTGAATGTGTTGGCGGTGCGCTACGCCGTCCAAATCGATGTCACGGAAACGAAGCTGTTCACCCTCTCCCCCCAAACCGAAACCCTCGTTGAATCCCTCACCGAACCCCTCACCGTCTGGATTTTTGAACCTGTTCCCGATGCTATCGATCAAACGCTGCTGAAAAACTACGGCCGCCTCAACCCCAATTTTCGCTACGTCTACGCTGACCCGGCCACGGAGGTATCCGCTGCGAATCGGTTTGGGGTGGAGGTGATCGGGGAAGTGCATTTGGAATATGGGCGCAAGACGTTGTTAATCCAGACCCTGCGCGAAGAGGAATCCCTTTCGGAATTGCAAATCACTAACGGCATTGAAAAGATCCTGCGCGATCGCCAGCCCCACGTCTATTTTCTCCAAGGCCACGGCGAACTGCCCCTCGAACCCGTAGAAGGCGGCCTCTACCAAGCCGTCACCAGCCTCGAAGAAAAAGGCTATCAAGTCAGCCCCTTGGATCTGGCTATCGAAACCGAGATTCCCCTCGATGCCACGGTGGTGGTGGTGGCCAGTCCGGAACGGGCGTTGTTTGAAGGGGAAGTGGATGCGATCGCCACCTATCTCGATGAAGGCGGCAGCGTTTTCGTCCTCCTCGACCCGGAAACCTTCTCCGGCCTCGAACCCCTCCTTGCCGATTGGGGGATTCAACTCGATGGCCGCTTGGTGATTGATGCCTCCGGTGCGGGGAACGCGGCCAACCTCGGCCCCGCCACCCCCATCGTCACCCAATACGGCGGCCATCCGATCACCCTCGACTTCCAGCGCGGCATTTCCTTCTATCCCCTCGCCCAAGCGATCCGGATTGAAGACGCGGATGATGTGGTTGCCACCCCCCTCGCGATCACCAGTGCGGAAAGTTGGGCGGAACAAAATGTTTCCTCGGAAACCCTAGAATTTGACCCCGATGAGGATCTCGAAGGCCCCTTAAATTTAGGAGTCGCTCTCACCCAAGCTGTGGATGAGGATCGGGTGGCTGAACGCTTGGCTGAGTTGGATCGAGAGAATAATCAGCTCTCCCTGGATGGGGATGATCTGCTGGATCTTGAGACAGAACTGGGCCCGGAAGAGGATGCGATCGCAGCAGACGAGACTGAAAGCGTTGATCAAGACGAGACGGCAGACGAAGACGAAGACGAAACCCCAGAGGAAGCAGCAGAACCCGAAGCGCGGCTGGTGGTGTTTGGCAATGCCACCTTTGCCACCAACGGCTGGTTTGAGCAGCAACTCAATGGGGATATGTTCTTAAACTCGGTTAAATGGCTGGCCGATGAGGATGAACAGTTGCTCTCGATTCGTCCGAAAACCTTAGAAAATCGTCGCATCATCCTTTCGGTGGAGCAGTCCCGGTTACTGGGCTGGTTGGCGGTGATTGTGTTCCCGGCGTTGGGGTTCATGATGGCGGGGGTGATTTGGTGGCAACGTCGCTAGGGCCAGGACTGGGGCGCAATTGTGGTAGGCTAATCACGATTCTTAGAGGGGTGGTGTGATGGATGGGGAACGCTTGCGATCGCAAATTGGTCAGATGATCGTCGTCCGGGCATCGGGGCATCTCCTTGACCACCAAATTCCCTATCCCCAATGGGAAGCCACCGCCGCCCAACTCCACCACTGGATCACCGATTGGCAGATCGGCGGCGTGATCCTCTTGGGGGGAACCGTCACCGAAGTGGCCGTCCGCACCGAGCAATTGCAATCCTGGGCTGAAACGCCGCTGCTAATCGCCGCCGACATTGAAGAAGGCGTGGGCCAACGGTTTCCCGGCGCGACCTGGTTTCCGCCGCCCATGGCCTTGAGTGCGATCGCTGACCCCGCCCAAGCCCACCAAGCCGCCGTCGAGATGGGCGCAATCACCGCCCAAGAAGCCCTCAGCATCGGGGTGAACTGGATTTTAGCCCCGGTGGTGGATGTGAACAACAATCCCAACAACCCCGTGATCAACGTGCGGGCCT
>CAZCWE010000370.1:0-2220 GCA_964502285.1 uncultured Spirulina sp.
TGAGCGTCGGGTACTTCACTGAGTTGCGATAGTATAGATCACTCTGTGGGCTTTGCCCGTGCTGGCTCCCCACTGAATCCTAACCCACACAATCGCGCGATGAATCGGACACCCGCCTCAACAACCCTGACGGGAGTTTTCTATGCTGTCTTAGCCTACGGGGCTTGGGGACTACTGCCGATCTATTGGAAGCTGTTCGGCGTGATTCCGGCGGTGGAGGTGTTGAGCCATCGGATGATTTGGTCGATGGTGTTTCTGTTGAGTATTTTGACGGTGCAGCACCGGTGGCCGGAATTGCAGCAGGTGCTGCGATCGCGCCGTCAACTCCTCGGCTTGTTCATCACCACCAGTCTCTTGGCGTTTAATTGGGGCATCTATATCTATGGCGTGAACAGCGATCGCGTCGTGGAAACCAGCCTCGGCTATTACATCTGCCCCTTAGTCACGGTGTTGTTGGGGCTGGTGGTGTTGCGCGAACGCCTCAATCGGTTGCAGTGGGTGGCGGTGAGCTTGGCCGTTGTGGGAGTGGTGATTTTCATTCAAGACTTGGGACAAGTGCCGTGGATTGCCTTGGGGCTGGCGTTTTCCTTTGCCCTCTATGGCTTGTTACGGAAAATGATTGCGATCGCGCCCTTGGTGGGTCTTGCGGTGGAAACCCTGATGATCGCGCCCCTGTTGCTGCTCCTCGTCGGGTTTTGGGAACTGCGGGGCGTGGGACATTTCACCGCCAGCCCTGGCATCACCCTCGCCTTCATCGGGGCCGGAATTGTCACCTCCATGCCCCTGCTGTGGTTCAACAATGCCGCCCAACGGTTGCCCCTCGTCAGTCTCGGCTTCTACCAATACCTCGCCCCCACCCTGCAACTCCTGATCGGGGTCTTTCTCTACCACGAACCCTTCACCCGCACCCACGGCATCACCTTCGGCTGTATTTGGACAGCCCTCGCCCTCTATTCCACCAATCGTGTGATGCTAAACCGCGCCAAAGTCCGCGAGCAGTCTTCAACATAACTCGCCCTCACCCAACCCACGTCCACAGGACTATCCATTCGGTGGGGGATTGTGCCAAGATGAGCATGATTTAATTGCGGTTGTTCCGTTCCACCCACGCCATCTGCCAGATCAACACCCATGGGATACGTTGTTTCAATCGTCAATATGAAAGGGGGCGTGGGTAAAACCACGGTCACGGTCAACATAGCGACCTGTTTAGCGCGGGATTATCAAAAACGGGTGTTGATCGTTGACCTTGATACCCAAGTCAATGCCACCTTGAGCATGATGTCGCCCCTGGACTTTGCTAAGCTCAAAAAAGAACGGCGTACCCTCAAAACCCTCGTGAATCAGACCATTCAGGCTGATATCGGTCAGCCCTTGCGGATTCAAGAGGTGATTTATCGCGATGTTTGCGGTGTGCCGGGGTTGGATATCCTGGCGGGGGATGTGGAACTGTTTGATGATTATTTGCTGTCGGCGTTGATCAATACGAAGGCGATCGCTAACCAGCAGAATTACGAAAAAACCTGGAATCGCGTCGAAAACTACCTAATGCGGATGATCCTCAAACCGGTGATTCGCAACTATGACGTGATTTTAATTGACTTCCCCCCCGGCGATAACCTGATCACCCGCAGTGCCGTCCTCGCCAGTCATCTCTACCTGATTCCGGCCCGCGCTGAACCCCTATCGGTGGTGGGGATTGGCTTGCTGGAAAGTCGGATTAAACAGTTGCGAGACTGCGATCGCACCAAAATCAAAATGATCGGCCTCGCCTACACCGCCCGCGGCCAAGCCAGCAACATGGAACTCAAAGTCAAGCACCGCCTCGAAGAAGAATTTGGCCCCGCCAATATTTTCGCCACCGAAATCCCCCAAAACGTCGATGTGGCCAAAGCCGTCGAAGACTATCAACCCGTCGTGATCAACAACCCCAAAGCCCCCGGAGCCCGCGCCTTCCGCAAACTCACCGCCGAATTTCTCCAAAAACTCGCCAAAACCGTGCGCGGCAAAAAATAACCCCCATCTCCTCCTCCCCAAGACCCAAACAAATCCGGTACAGTGCTACAGGCACCCTCCTCGTTTTTAGATCCGCCATGACCCTTGTATTGAGCACCATTAATATGAAAGGCGGTGTCGGCAAAACGACCCTCACCGTTAACCTTGCCACCTGCCTGGTTCGAGACCATCAAAAGCGGGTCTTGATTGTTGATCTAGACTCCC
>CAZCWE010000370.1:2230-3778 GCA_964502285.1 uncultured Spirulina sp.
GAACGTAACGACAACCTTGTCGATGGTATCGAATCTCGGCGACGCGGCCGCCGCACGCTGAGTTACCTCATTGATAAAGTCATTCGCCCCTATATTGTGCGTAAATTTTCCACGCCGGACATGATCTTAAAATCTGTTTGTGATCTACCAGGTTTGGATTTATTGCCCGGTGATATTGAACTATACGATGAATATATCGTGGCGGAAACCCTATATAAACGCACTGCCGAAGCAGCGGATTCTCAGAAATTTGCGGAAGTGTGGGCGCAGTTTGAAGAGAAGCTAATCCGGTCAATTTTAGAGCCGGTGCGTGACCAGTATGACTTTATTTTGATGGACTGTGCGCCTGGGTATAACCTGCTAACGCGCAGTGCGATCGTTGCGAGTGATTTCTATCTCTTGCCCGCTCGTCCTGAACCCCTTTCTCTGGTTGGCATTCAACTCCTGCAACAACGCATTGAAAAACTCAAAGCCCAATACGATGCGACCCTCACGGCGAAATTGTTGGGCATTGTATTTATCCTGTCGGGGGGGCTCTTTAATGGCCGCTATTACAACCAAGTCATGCAGCGCATTAAACAGGATTTTGAACCGCAATATTTGTTTGATACGACGATTCCGATGGATGTGAATGTGGCCAAGGCTGTGGACGGCTTTGCTCCGGCGGTTTTAAGTACTCCCAATTCATCGGGATCGCGGGCCTTTAGCAAGCTGACCGGAGAATTCTTAGCGAAACTTTTGAGCGTAACTTAGGCTACTATCTTTAACTTGCAAAACAGCGTAGGCTAGAGGGATAGCCCAGCAGGATTGGGTGATCTGGGCTCGATTCAATTCCGTTGCGAATCGGTGTTCAGTGCATAAGTTCAGACATTGACCCTGGGCCGAGAGCCGCCCTATCTGCTGTCAGAGTTCACGTCAACGGCTGAAGCCCCTTGTGTTCTCGCTATTCACAATCGCCCCATTCCATTTTTTTATAATTCAGGCATCGTTAAACGGCTGGCGGCGTTGTGGTTGTTCATCCGGCCGGATGTGGGTTCGATGCTGATGCCCATCCCGGCGAATTTCTTAATTATTCATCTACCCCCTCATGACTTTTTATGACGACAACTCCCCGCACGAGCTTTCCGTTAGTGAATTGCGATCGCCTCCTCCAAAGCATTGATGATTTGGCCAATATCGGCCGCTTGCCCCAGGGTGGGGTGCGCCGCATTGCCTACAGTCCCGAAGATTGCCAAGCCCGCCATTGGGTGCAAAATCAGATGGCCCAAGCCGGGATGACGGTGCGCATCGATCCGGCGGGAAATGTGATCGGCCGCTATCCGGGTCAACAGGATCATCTGCCGGTGTTGGCGACGGGGTCGCATATTGATACGGTTCCCTGTGGGGGACGGTATGACGGGGCGTTTGGGGTGTTGGCGGGGTTGGAGGTGGTGCGATCGCTCCATGACCGCAACCTCCGACTGCGCCACCCCATTGAGGTGATTGTCTTTGCTGATGAAGAACGAACGATGGTGGGCTGCAAAGCGATCGCGGGTCGTCTCCTGCCCG
>CAZCWE010000370.1:3810-4577 GCA_964502285.1 uncultured Spirulina sp.
ATGGGGAAAGCGATCGGTGTGATTGAAGGCATCGTCGGACAACGCCGCTATCAGATCAGTGTTGAGGGGCAGGAGAACCACGCCGGAACTACGCCGATGTATATGCGTTGCGATGCCCTGGTGGCAGCGTCGCGGGTGGTGTTGGCGGTGCATGAGGTGGCCAATACACCGGGGCAACAGGTGGCGACGGTGGGGCAAATGCAGGTATTTCCCAACGCGGTGAATGTGGTGCCGGGTCGGGTGGAAATGAGTTTGGATATTCGGGATTTGTCCAGTTTGCACATCGATCGCCTTTTGGAGCAGTTGGATCTCCATGTGCAGGAAATTGCGATCGCCACCAACACCAAAATCCGCTTTGAGCGTCGCCTCCGCAACGAACCCGCCCTCGCTGAACCCCATCTCCAGGACATCATCGCCACGGCGAGCGACACCCTCGGCCTGTCCTACACCTACTTGCCCAGTCGCGCCAGCCACGACGCGCAAGAACTGGCCGTGATCACCGATATGGGGATGATTTTCGTGCCGAGCCAAGACGGGCTCAGTCATTCTGAGTTTGAATACACCTCCCCCGATGAATGCGTCCAGGGGGCGAATGTCTTGCTGCATAGCCTGATTCAGTGCGATCGCTACTATAGCAGTAGTCACAAGGTTTAGGACATCTAACATATTGATTTTTGAATAACCGAGGGCTGAGGGTCGTCGAAGCCCGGCCGCTTACCCTATCCCTTCGGGAGGCTTCGCCAACGACTCCGCTCAGGGTGCGCTGG
>CAZCWE010000371.1:0-1261 GCA_964502285.1 uncultured Spirulina sp.
TAGGCTAAAGCCCACTGCGACCAAAAATTCCAGAACCCGTTTTAACGGGTTTGAGAAGCCCCACCTGGGGTTAAAACCCCAGGCTCATAGCAAAAGTAGGCTAAAGCCCACTGCGACCAAAAATTCCAGAACCCGTTAAAACGGGTTTGAGCGATGAGCCAGGAACTTGAGTTCTGGGCGGATGAAGAGGGCAGCGAGAGACAACTCCTGCGTGAGATATAGATATACTGGGTTCTCCTTTTTTCTCTGGCAAAATGAAACCACCCTGCTCGGAGGAGTACCCCACAGCGGGGAGGTGGGTACATTATCGGTAAACCCATCACGGGAAGGGTCAAAAATTAGGATGCTCTTAGCTCAGGTTTTGCCGATCGCCCCTTTGCTCTAAATGATGCCTTGGCTGTCTTGCTTTTGAATGAGCCAGGCTAACCCGGCTCCTACGGCTTCGGCGAGGGTATTGCTGAGGCGATAGAGGGCGATCGCAAAAAAATATTGACTGGACAACACCGCCACCGCCACGGATTCAAACACCCCCAACCCTCCCGGCGCACCGGGCAACACCAGCCCCAACACCCACGCCAGGGCGAAGGCACTGACAACGCGGGGCAGTTCTCCCAAGGCGACGGGCATCAACCCCGCCACGGTGCAATAAAACCCCAGCGATCGCAACCCCACAAAAATCACCTCACCGCCAAAGGGTCGCCAGGGATAGCGGTGCAGTTGCATCGGGGCTTGGTCGCTGCGTTTCCAGCGGGCGAGCCAGCGCAGGCCGATATTGAGCACCTGGGGATGAATCGCGATCAAAATGCCCAGGAGGGCCACGGGTTGCCAGAGGGTGATTCCCACGGGCCAGGTGAGGAGGGCGACGAGGATCGCGGCAGCGGCCATCAGCAACGGTTCGATCAGGGTGGAGAAGGTGGCGGCGGTGAGGGAGAGGCCTTGGGTTTGGGCGGCGTGGATGCGGCCGTAGAGATGCCAGATGTTGCCGGGGATGTATTTGGCGATCGTGGTGCGGAGATAGGTGGCGATCGCCCAACGGGGGGAAATCTGCGGGGCCAGATCGGCTAAGATCCACCCCCAGACCCAACCCGACCAACTATGGGCGATCAGGGTAATCAAAAATCCGGCAGCGATCCAAGGCCATTGAATCGCTGCCGTTGTCAGGGGGGTGATCTGTTGCCAATGGTGACGGAGGGTGGCTGCTAGGAAGAAGAGCGCGCCGCCAACAATCAGCGATCGCACCATGCGCTGCATCCACCGTTTC
>CAZCWE010000371.1:1271-4575 GCA_964502285.1 uncultured Spirulina sp.
CGACACATCTGGGAGGTTGTTTTTTTCAATTAACTCTTGGGGGTAGAGCATCGCGATCGCCTCGCTGCCATCGTCGAGGGTGACAGGGCCCGGATAGAGGTTCGGCGGCTCATTGTTGAGGAGGTGTTGATATTGAGCCGGGGTCATGGCGTAGAGTTCGCCCGCGATCGCAATCCCACCACTGTCCACTTCATACACCCCCGGATGCTGATCGTGAACCGAATGGAGCCGATAGTTCGGTTTCGTTTGCACCGCGCCGAGAAATTCGGTGTCTGCGATCGTGCCGTGGTCGGGTTGGCCCTGTAATGCAGAACCACAAATAAAAATGCGCTTGATCTCTGTGTCGCCCATAGGAAATAGTGTTACCTCGCCAAAAAACGGTAGATTCCGATACATTAAACCCGTCACTCCTAACGTTATACAAGGGTTAGGTACGATTGAACAATTCCAGCCCACAGAAAAACGATGCCGCCATGACAGGAACCCCTCCCCTGACAAAATCATCACCCCCCTCAATCCCGCTGCATGCCGATGCAAAGGGAGTACAACTGCGATCGGTGACCAAAAAATACGGCTCGTTTACTGCGGTTGAAAATATCACCCTCGATATTCCCGCCGGGTCTTACTGTTGTCTCCTGGGCCCCAGTGGCTGCGGCAAAACGACGACGCTCCGGATGTTGGCCGGTCATGAAACCATTACCTCCGGTGATATTTTCATTGGCACGGAGCGGGTGACAGAACAGCCGCCCGCCCAGCGTAATACGGCGATGGTGTTTCAAAACTACGCCCTCTTTCCCCATAAAACCGTGTGGGATAATGTCGGGTTTGGTTTGAAAATGCGGGGGGTATCAGAGCGCGATCGCACCCCCGTGATTGAGGAAATGCTCGCCCTTGTGGGGATGGAATCCTTTGCCCACCGCAAACCCACCCAACTCAGCGGCGGCCAACAGCAACGGATCGCCCTGGCTCGCGCCCTTGCCAATCGCCCCCAAGTGCTGCTCTTGGACGAACCCTTGAGCGCCCTGGATGAATCGCTGCGGATCAAAACCCGGAGTGAGCTGCGCCGCCTCCAGAAAAAGTTTGGCATGACCTTCATTCAAGTTACCCATGCTCAGGATGAAGCCTTTTCTCTCTCCGATGTGATCGTGGTGATGGATCATGGCCGGGTGGATCAAGTGGGCAGCGGCATGGAAATCTATACCCGGCCTGCGTCCACGTTTGTGGCCCAGTTTGTTGGGGATAATAATATTTTTCGGGGTACGGTGAGCGAGTCAGAAGCGGGCGATGGGGGGAGCGATCGCATTTGTCTCGATGTCCCCGATGTCGGCCCCGTCCACTGTGTGGGTCATGCCTCGCCCATCGGCCAAGCCGCCGCCTGTTGCATCCGCGCCGATCAACTCCAGATCAGCGACCCCGATCAGCCCGCCCCCCACCCGAACCACCTCACCGCCCGCATCGTTGCGGTGGAATTCACGGGCTACATTACCCGGATTTCTCTCTTGCAAGAAAATAACGGTCAAGAGCTGCTGTATAAAGCCCAAACCGAGGCATGGCTCGCCACGGACTACCAAGAAGGTCAAGTGGTTGCCCTCAGTTGGGCCCCCTCTGATTGTATTTTCTTGCCCCATTAAGAGGGGCGATCGCGCCTCCTGTTTTCTCCTCACCTCATCCGTTTAGCATCACTCACGTCAAGACCCTTTATTTCATCAAAACGACTATGTCCAACATCTCACGGCGTAAACTCATCCAAACCGGCCTCGCCGCCGGAGCATTCCTCACCGCCAAAGGCTGCGGCGCGGCACCGGAAGAAACCACCACCACCGATGACGGGCCGAAAAGCCCAGAGTTTAACGCCAACAACAGCAAAGATGTGACCCTCCGCTTTATTGGCACGGGCGTTTCACAAATCAACGAAATCCGCGAACAAGCCGAAAAAGACCTCGGCTTTAAGCTGGAAATGCGGGCCCTGAGTACCGAAGAAAATAACCAAATTGCCATCACCCAACCGGGACAATACGACATTTTCGACGGGGAATATTTCAGCTTGCCCCTCGTCATCCCGTCCGGGAACTTACAGCCCATCGACATCAAGCGGATCAAGTCTTTTGATCAGATCGTGCCAATCTTCACCACGGGCAATCTCTACGATGGCGCTCCCGTGAACACCTCCCAAGGCACTGCCCCCCGGAAGGTGATGTATCTCCAAGGCCCCGACTCCAGCGACTTCGCCGACGAGCCGACGGATTGGGCCACCTTGATTCCGTTCCAATACAACGCCGATACCCTCGGTTGGCGGCCGGACTTGGTGGGCAAGGAAATCAACTCCTGGGCCCAATTGTTCGATGAAGAATTCGCCGGGAAAACCTCGATTCTGGATATTCCCTCGATCGGGATTATGGATGCGGCGATGGTGCTCGAAGCGTCAGGCTTGATGACCTTTGGCGACAAGGGCAACATGACCAAGGAGGAACTCGATCAAGTCACTGAGATCCTGATCGAGCGCAAAAATGCCGGTCAGTTCCGGGCCTTTTGGAAAACCTTTGATGAGTCGGTGAACCTGATGTCATCCGGGGAAGTGGTATTACAGTCGATGTGGTCGCCTGCGGTGACGGCGGTGCGATCGCAGGGTATTGAATGCACCTATGGCCCCCTCAAAGAAGGCTATCGCGGTTGGGGCGGTGGCGTTGGCTTCTCCCGCAGTCTCTCCGGGATGGAACTGGATGCCGCCTATGCGTACCTGGAATGGATGCTCGATGGTTGGCTTGGAGCCTTCCTCAGCCGCCAAGGCTACTACAGCGCCGCACCGGAAAAATCCAAGTCCTTCATGGAACCCTTTGAATGGGATTACTGGTACGAAGGCAAAGAAGCCGCCGAAGATATCGTCGATCCCTTCGGGAAGAAAATCGCCGACCAAGGCACGACCCGCGATGGTGGTTCCTTTGATGAGCGGATGGGTAATGTGGTCTGCTGGAACTCCGTCATGGATGAGCAAACCTACTTGATCCAAAAATGGAATGAATTCATCGCTGCTTAATCAATTCCCACGCGAGAGTTTCCCCCCCTAAACCCTTAAACACTGTGCCGCTCCGTCGCTTGATTGCGGGGCGGCACGGTGTTTGAGCTCCGCACAGGGGATCTGTTCGGCACAATGGGTGATGTTGCAGAATAATAGGGAACCTCGCAAAGACGAACCAGAACAACAAATGCTATTACGGCGATAAAGACCCTATCAACAGTGACCCCTCATCCGTCACCGTCATCAAAGACCGAGCCGGGAGATACTTTCTGAGCTTCGTGGTGGATA
>CAZCWE010000372.1:0-1489 GCA_964502285.1 uncultured Spirulina sp.
TATCAAAAAAGTCGCCCTAGAAGGGCGAGGCTTGAAACCCATTGGTTTTGGTCAATGGCGCGATCGCAATCAATCAGCATCACTGTGTAGTTTGGAAAAATTGACAAAATCTTGCGGGATAGTCTCAAAGCGGAAATGCTCTCCGCTGGGAACTTGACAAAACGTTACAATTCTCTCTAGTTCAGTATAAAAGGAGCGATCGCACCCCTCAATGCGCCAAAATCACCCCCAACGGCTTGCATAAATCAAAAGGTTATGCAGTTCTGAGGCAACCCATAAGCAGCCCCAATCGATCACGTCACTCAAAGGGCAGAGGGCAACCCCCACACCTCCGCGTTAGGGTGGAACCAACGCTGGGAACTGCACCCAACTAGGAGCGCACCTTCACCAGCGATGATGAACAATGAGGATACTCTATGACTGCTGTCACCATGACTGCCCCCGAAAAAGCGTTTTTAGAAAAAGTGATGCAACGGGCCGATCTGCCGGATATTTACGATGCTCGTGATATCACGCTGGTGGTTTTTCGCACCTTACGGGACATGATGACAACCAAAGCGTCCGACCGCGTGCAAGCGTCGTTCAATGACGATGAAATTGCCAAGCTCTGGAAAGACGATAATCCAATCGTGGCGCTTCTGAGCCGGATTCGTCCCCCCCTCGAAATTGATGCAGAAAGCTTTATGCGTCGGGTGGCGCAGGAAGGAGGATTACCTCGTGGTACAACAGCAAATGGAGCCGTGATCGCGGTGTTTTCCGCCGTGCGTGAAGAGTTACCCGCCGAGCGCATTCAAGAAATCGCGGAAGTGCTGCCGAGCGGCATCCGGATTTTGTGGGAGCAAGTCTAGAGCGGACATTCTCACTTCACTATAATGACCGGGACGATTTAACTCCCGATTGATCTAAAGCGATCGCATTCTGTTTGATTCAGAATGCGATCGCTTTTTACGTCAGAGCGACATTTGTGTAACCACAGGAGAAGAAAGAGAGCGATCGCCCCTTCTCAGAAGCACTACCCTCGGATTTTATCCCCATTAATTGGGAATACCTTCAATCGCAGTAGGTCGATAATTCGTCCCCGTTTTCCGCGCACAAAAACCCACACTATCGTTAGTTTGATTCGGTTGTAACACCTGCGCCCAATTCGGCGGTGTCACATTAATTTGATTGCCCTGCCGGATAAATTCACCATTCCAACTGCTATCAATGGTTGCATCAGCCATCGTAAACCGTAACCGCCATCCGGTGGTTGGCACGATGCCACGATTCGTCACCCGAAAATTCAAACAAAATCCATCCTGCCACTCGGATTGCAGATTGATGCTGACATCCAGCTCATTTGATGGAGTGGGTGTAGGCGTGGGAGTTGGTACAGGTGTGGGAGTGGGCGTAGGTGCAGGCGTGGGAGCGGGAGTAGGTGTAGGTGCAGGAGTGGGTGCAGGCGTGGGAGCGGGAGTAGGTGTAGGTGCAGGAGTGGGTGCAGGCGTGG
>CAZCWE010000372.1:1589-4572 GCA_964502285.1 uncultured Spirulina sp.
GAGCGGGAGTAGGTGTAGGTGCGGGTGTTGGTGTAGGTGCGGGTGTTGCTTGGGTGAGGAGGGGTTGTAAAAGAGCCTGCTTGGGTTGATCAACCGTTTGCCAATCATCAAGCAAAATCCCCCCCGTATCGCCGCTATTCGGGTTCCAACTCCAATAGGTAAAGTGCAAATCGTGGTCATCAATAAATTGCACAAAACGCCGTTGCCAAATCCCCTCTTTCGATTGGTTATCCACCTGACGACCACCAAATTCACCAATCAGAATAGGAGCGATATTTTGCTCGGCAATATAATAGAATCCAGTCCGCCAACGGGCCTCAAGATTGTTGGGAAAGTCTGGTGTATTAAACCAGGGTTGGTTATAGACTCCGGCTCCATATTCGTGGGGGGAATAGACCAGTTGTTTGGGGTGGCTGAGGCGGACGGGGAAGTTTTTCACGCCTTCAAGATTACCGCCCCACCAATGGCTGGGGAGTTGTTGGCCGGGGACATTTCGTTCGACTCCTTCGACAACAATCAGCCAATTCGGGTTAATTTTTAGGATGGCGTTACCGGCTCGCTCGGCGGCCAGTCGCCAATCGGTGGCGCGATCGCCCGTTCCCCAACTGGCCCGACCATGGGGTTCATTTTTCAAGTCAGCTCCGATCACGTTGGGCTGATTCTGGTAGCGGCGGGCTAATTGCCGCCAAGTATTGATCCAATCTTCTTCACTGAAACCGTCGCCGTACCAAAGTTCTGGAATACGTTGATCATTGAGGCGATGGGCATCGAGCAAGATCAACAGACCATTATCAGCCGCCGCCTGGATGATTAAATCCATAACTTGGAGGGGGGTTTTTCCCTCCAGGTTGCGGTTATTGCCTAGGGAAAAATCAACCCCGCTGATGGATTGCGATCGCACCGTCGCAATGGAATACGGCAACCGGATCACGTTATAGCCCAAGGCCTTGATTTGGCGCAGCATACTTGTGTAGTCCCGCGCCCAAAGTCCGTGGGGAGCATGGGTTTCAGTTTCAATCCCGAACCAATTTACGCCGCGCAACAGCACGGCGTTACCCTGGGCATCGAGGATTTGGCTGCCTTGGGTGGTGAGGGGAGTGGCGATCGCCCGATTCATCTGAGCCGGGGCTGGGGGCAACCACTGCACGACGCATAACAGCGTGAGGGTGAGGACAAAATAGATCAAAAATTGCCAGCGCGGGCCAAAACGGTTGCCAAAAAAAGTTCGCATGGGGACTGTCGGGGTAGACTAAACTCTGAATCACAATTCAGTGAAGGCATGGGGGATCGCAACGAACACAAACCCACTGAATCAAAATGCTCTCAGGCTTAGACGACATGGCCCATGTCTTTTGTTTCACGGGTTCAGACTTTTCAAATCCAAAACAGTTCGACAGCAAGCTCGGCATTAAAATCGCGACACGGCCATCACCGGGAGAGAACCGAGCACTAAAATGGGGACAATTCCTGGGGGCTGATGTGTCCCAGCGATCGCCTAGATTCCTCAACCGATGGCTAATGTTTATCACTACTATGAGATTCTCGAATTGCGTCCGGGTGCATCGGCCAAGGCAATCAAACAAGCCTATCGGCGTTTGGTGAAGCAATGGCATCCCGATCGCTTTGCGCGAGCGACGGGGACGGAACAGGACGAAGCCGAGCAGCGGATTAAGGCGATTAATGAAGCCTACGAATATCTCAAAGAGCATCGGGTATCGGGTCAACCCTTGGGGGAGGGTGCTGCACCTCGGAGCAAGGTGGAGCATGAGGCGGAATGGTACTACATCAAAGGGGTAGAGAAGGCGAAACAGGAACGCTACAGCGAAGCGATCGCTGATTTTTCCCAAGCCATTTTTTTACAGCCGGACTATCTGGCGGCCTATAAATATCGCGCCCTGGTCTATGCAGTCACAGGCAAAGATCGCCGCGCCAATGCCGATCTGCGCCGCGTCGCGCAACTGAAAAAACGCACCCAAGCCCCCACCCCAACCCCCACAACGACGACCACCGGGCGGGCTCGTCCGGCGGTGGCCTGGTCCTGTGCCGGAACCCTACGCCAACATCGGGGCGGCGTGACGGGGTTGGCCCTGAGTCCCGATGGGCGGTATTTAGTGAGCAGCAGTGAGGACACAACGGTGCGGATTTGGCAGTTGAGTACGGGGCGATCGCTGCGCACCTTAACGGGCCATAGCGGGCGGGTCTATTGTGTGGCGGTGAGTCCCGATGGGCGTTGGGTGGCCAGTGGCGGAAATGATCGCACGATTCGCCTCTGGAATCTACAAAATGGCCGGTTAATCCGAACCTTGGGGGGCTGGTTTGGGGGCCATACCCAGGGGGTGCTTGCGATCGCCTTCCATCCCGACCGAAAACGCCTCGTCAGTGGCAGCGCCGACCAAACCGTGCGCCTCTGGGCAATCAGCAGCGGCAAAGAACTCCGCACCCTGACGGGCTATTCCCAAACCGTTAACGCCGTCGCCATTAGTCCCGATGGCTTAACCTTGGTGAGCAGCAGTTTAGAAAAATCCCTGAAAATCCGTCAGATGGGCACAGGGCGATTGTTGCGGGCGTTGCGGCAGGAGTATCGGATGACGGATCTGCTGTTTAATGCCGACGGGTCGCGCCTGTTCATTGCCGGGTCTGATCATCAAATTCGCGTTTGGGATGTGGCCATGGGCATGGCGATCCAAACCTATACCGGCCACGAAACGCCGATCAGCGCCCTCACCCTCAGCGCCGACGGTCAATATCTAGTCAGCGGCAGCGAAGACGGAATGGTGAAGCTGTGGTCAGTGGCGACGGGTCAGGCGGACTACACCATTCATGAACACAGCGATCGCATCACCGGCCTCGTGCTCAGTCCCGACGGCAACACCCTCGCCAGTAGCAGCCTCGATCACACGATTAAACTCTGGTGGCGTTCCGGTTCTTAGCTACTGCTTATACATAACGTTCAAATGTTGGCCTACGTTGCGATCGATCCCCC
>CAZCWE010000373.1:0-4571 GCA_964502285.1 uncultured Spirulina sp.
CCGTTTTAACGGGTTTGAGCTATGAGCCAAGAACTTGAGTTCTTGGCGGATGAAGGGAACAACGAGAGGCAACCCGACGTAGGATAGACTGGGTTCTCCTTTGTTCTCTCGCAAACGGCTACGCCAAACGTCCCAGGCGAGTTAAAACAGCATTGGCGGCCAATCGTCCTGACTGCGCCGCACCATTCATATACCCCTGATATTCATCACTGGTATGTTCCCCCGCAAAGATTAAATTTCCCACTGCGAATTCCTGTTCGTCCTCGCCTTCGAGATAGACATAATCTTGCATGAATCCGGTATATTGTCCCGGTTGCCAGCAGGCATAACTGCCGAGGGCATGGTTATAGGTTGGCCAGTGCAGCCGAGTGGCTTTTCCATTCCAAGCTTGGGCGAGACCGGGAATAAGATCATCGAGCATTTTTGTATAGTATTGGGCATTGTCTCGAACGCTATATCGATTGCTACGAGCACCGATATCTCCCCCTAAATAAAACGTGAGCGATCCTATTTCTGTCTCTTGAAGTTGTGTTGTTTCAAAAAAGGTTTGATAGGCGCGATCGCTGTAGCCTAAGCCGCTTAAACCTTGTGCTCGCCACACTGCTTTGTTGTATCCCGTTGCAACTTTGACATTATCGGCATACCCCACTTGCCGAATAAATTGGCGGAGGGATTGGGGTAGGGGGATCTGTAGTGAAACGTGACGCAAAACGCTAAAAGGAACTGTGAGAATGACAATATCCGCATCAACATCGGTGTAGTTAAACGTGAGGCGGAAGCGATCGCCCCGTTGACGCACAGCAGTCAAAGACATACCGGTTTCGATTTGATCTTGCACCTGGGCGGCGATCGCATCGGTAATCGCTTGAGTCCCATCTTGAACCAGGTATCGTTCGTCCGATTCTCCCGTTGGCTCCACGATGCCGTCTTCATTAACGTTGGGGATGAGCCACACTAAATTCAGTGCCGTGACTGCGTCCGTTTCGAGCCCCATTTCTGCCACCATGGTCAGCTCAATGAACTCTCGCAACCAGCCCGAAAGGCCGATGCGATCGCAATAGTCCGCAACGGATAGAGCATCGAGTTCCACACTGACATTGTCCCAATCTTCATCGAGGCGATCGGCATCCAGCGCGATCCGTTCCGCTACCGGACGCAGCGCGTCTCCGAGTTCGGCATCAGAGAGGGTGCGTCGGTCAAAATAATACAGATTCTTGAGAGCCAACTCTTCAGGAACAAAGCGATCCAGCAGGGGAATATTCAGTTCTTCCGCCAGGGCAATCATGTCCTCATGATCGCTATTGATATACTCGCCGCCGAGGTTCACCCAGGTCTTTTCTCCTACCGCATCGTGGACGGTGTACATCCTACCGCCCACTCGGTTGGAGGCTTCATAAATTGTGGCGTGATAGCCCGCTTTTTTCAGTTGATACGCGGCGTTGAGTCCCGCAAGTCCGGCTCCGACGATCGCAATTTTGGGGGCATTCATATCCTGAGCAAACAGGGGATTGCGAAACCCTTCCCGACCGGCCGTTAGAATCGCTCCTCCCCCAAACGCTGCCGCTGTTTTGAGAAACTTACGCCGCCCCAGTCTTTTTTTCTGTTTAAGTCGCTGAAGTTCGTATAATTCATCAGTAGGCATGCCATGGCGATTAGCAAGGGTTGCCGTTCGCAGCGCACGAGTCAATAAACCAAACAAGGGAGTCCGTGCCATATCGTGGTAGATCCAAAAATGAGTGAATCGTTCAGAAGCATTACAAAGAAAAGCTTCTAATGTTAGATGCAATACAAGCCTAGAAAAATAGATGTTACTCGAACTCAACTGTATCTAAGTCATTAAAAATTGTCAAAGGAAAATAGGCAGGGCTTACTCCGAAATGAGGATGTAATTTTGTATACATCTACTTTTGTTTCATTTTTGGGTAGTTCATTCAGACGTAAGGAGAGAGAAAATATTAAGCTATGAACCTAATCATGGCCCCACGTCAGGAGGTGCGAATCAAGATTATCGCAGCTACTACACTGAGAAAACTAAAGCGATAATCGGCAAACTTTATCAAGCCGATTTAGAACAATTTGATTATCAGTTTTAGGGCAGTTTTAAGCAGATGTGAGGCGATCCAACACTGCGAGCAGGGCAGCGCGATCGCGCCGCCCCACAAACCCGCCATACTGAACACCCCCATCCCCATCGACCACAAACACATGGAGCACCCCCAGCGGATTCTGCCAGCGTTGCAGGGTTGAACCATCGGGGAAGGTGTGGTGAATGGTGGCGCGAGCGGCATCGCGGGGGTGAGCGTCGGTGATGCCGGGGACGGTTTGGAGTTGCGCGATCGCATTTCCCGCATCCCTCGGCGGTGAACTGGGTGCGATCGTCGGATGCTGCCAAAAGTGATGGATCAGCGGGATTAAATCGGGGTGATTTTTCAGAGCAGCGTGGGCATAGGGCAACGTTTGCCGCGTCGCATGGTCAAATCTTGTCGTTTGCACCAAAACCGTGCCATCGCTGCCGCCATCGATATCCCCGGCAATGCTCAGGGTGGGAATTTGGGCGGCAATTTGAGAGGCGATCGCCCGTCGATTTTTCCCTAAATCCGTCGCAATCCCAATCCCCCATCCCAGCGGATCAAGTATCCGCCCCAAATCCGCCCCACCCACGGGAGAAGCCACCAACACCAACGCCTCCACCCGCCCCCACCACTCTGGATGACGGTGCAGCAATTCCAGCCAAATCAAGCCCCCCATGGAATGCCCCACAATCCGCCACGGGCGATCGGGGTGGGTGTGCAGGGTTTGGGTCGCGGCCTGTTCTACGGTAGTGATCAGGGGTTCAATGCGCCACCAGGTTTTCAGCCAGCCGAGGTCAGGCGCAATGATGGAAGCATGGGGGGCGAGGGCTTGGGCGAGGCTCTGGATGGCGTGGTGGGTATCCGCCCAGCCATGTTGAGCAAAGAGGAGAAACTCGGAAGATTGGGTCATTGATTCCAAGTAAAGGGTTGAGCTTGTCAGAACCCGGACGCTCTGACTTCGACAGGCTCAGTCTTCGCTCTGGGGATCACGATCTAAGATTAATGGTTGCTGGCCCAGTGGTGGCTAGCGATCGCGGCTGTTCTAGGGGATTAACTGTCATGCTACCGAGTGATTTACTCAGTTATCGGTTTAATGGGGAAACGGTGATTCCGAAACGCTTGCCCTTGAGTGCGGCGATTCTCGAATTAGCCACAGAGCACATTGAATGTTTTGAAAGTTGCGTGGGCAAAACCCAAGGGGAACTCGATGCAGAGTTACAAGAGTTAGAAGGGGAGAGTACAGATTATCGGGTGCGGCGGGGTTTTGCCCATATGTTGCGCAATAGTTTTAGCACCTTTGAAATTGTCAGCCCGTTGGAGCCGCAGGCATTGCGCGATCGCATCTTCACCCTCGCCGCTGCCCAGCCTCCCCTCCCCAGCCAACGCACCCAAACCCTCGAAACCCTCGCCCACCAACTCACCCAAGAACTCCACCGCCCCGTCACCCCACCGGATCTAGACCACGGCCTCTACGCCGACTTACCCGAAAATCGCATTCTCACCGCCTTTGATCCCCCCACCCCCGAGGCTCTGGTTCATCGCTACAACTTGTCCCAAGTACAGGGGATTTTCTACAAAGTGAGCGAGGTGATGATTAATGCTCATCGGAATGTCCCCGGTGAATATAAACTCCTCTTTCGCTATCTCAAACTCTTTCAACTCATGACCTACATTGAAGGCGATGTGGATCACGGATTTACGATTAGTTTAGATGGGCCGACAAGTTTGTTTAAAACTAGTACCCGCTACGGCCTCGCCTTTGCGAAAATGTTGCCCGCCTTACTCCATGTGAAAAAGTGGAGTCTCAGTGCCACATTGCACCATAAAGATAGCTACACCAAAACCGTTAAAACCGGCCGCTTTACCCTCGACGATCGCTGCGATTTGGTCACCCATTATGCACCGGGAAAACCCTACGATAGTTTGCTCGAAGAATCCTTTGTGAAACGGTGGAACAAGACGAAAACAGAGTGGCAATTGGAGCGCGAGGTCAATTTAATTCCGATTCCGGGGAGTGTGATGATTCCGGATTTTCGCCTCGTGCATCCGGATGGGCGGGATTATATTTTGGAGATTGTGGGGTATTGGCGACCGGAGTATTTACGGAAAAAGTTTAGCCAGGTGCGACAGTCGGGTGTGGATAATTTGATTTTGGCGATTTCTGAGCGGTTGAATTTGGGCAAGGCGGGGGTTAATCCGGCGACGGTTCCGGCGCGGGTGGTGTGGTTTAAGGACAAGCTGAATCCGAAGGCGGTGCTAGAGGTGTTGGATTAGTCTCGTAGAACTGACGCGATCGATTTGCAAATACTCCACCAGAGGACTGAACCAAAGGGCTGAGGGTCGTCGAAGCCCGGCCGCTTACCCTTCGACTTCGCTCAGGGTGCGCTGGGTTGCTCAGGGTGCGCGGGTTGAATGCCCTAATTTAGTTTTTTCTTGCCATACCAGAGGGCTGAGGGTCGTCGAAGCCCGGCCGCTTACCCTTCGACTTCGCTCAGGGTG
>CAZCWE010000374.1:0-4527 GCA_964502285.1 uncultured Spirulina sp.
GGCAGTGGGTTCGACGGAAATCAGAATTTGGGGGACTTTCGCCGTTGCGAGTTGCTTCAAACCGCTGCTAATCGTGATCTGCTCCACTTCATTGAGGGTAATGCGATCGCTCGCCTGCTTCAACTCTTGAATCACGATCGGAGCCAGCGTGCGATAGGAAAATTTTGGATTGCCGATCGCCTGATGGCAATTTTTCGTCAGTCGCTGCCAAATCTTCACCGACGGTGCCAACTTCGCCAACCGGACACAGCGTTTTTGCAGCTCCTTGCGTCCGTTGGCGCTGGGTTTTTGCTTAAACAAGCCCAGCATTTCCTTGAGCAACACCGTCGCATCGTGGCTAAACTTCTCCTGGGCGGGGGCGATCGCAGGGGTTGGGAACGGACTAGGCGACGGTAGAACCGGAGCCGGGGCGGGGACAACGCCGCTAATCAGTTGGTTTAAATAGGCTTCGAGTTCCGCGAAATCCGGATCGGCAGCAGCGGTAATTTTGTCCGCATCTTCATCCCGCAGGCCAAAGGGGCTTTCCAGTTGATCAATCAACGTGTGGAGCGTGTCGTAGCCCTTTAAAAAGAGAGATTCGAGCTTGGAATCCGCCGGAATATCGTGCTCCTTGAGGAGTTTAAAGCAGTCTTCGAGGCGGTGGGCAGTGCGTTGAATGCTGTTGTAGCCCAACATGGCTGACCCCCCTTTCACCGAGTGGGCTGCCCGGAATAGCTCATTAATTTCCTCAGGATCATTGATCACCTTAGACAGATCCATCAAACCCTCCGCCAGGGTTTCAAGATGTTCCCTGGCTTCTTCAATGAAGTACCCTAAGATTTTTTGTTGGTTGGCCGCATCCAAGGCTGGTGTTCCTCCCGAAGGATTGAGTCTGTTGGAGTCAGGGGGCGATCGCCCTTAGTCGTCCGGATTCGGAATAACAATGGGGTCACGCTTGAGTAAATAGGGTCTGAGGCCCGCTGCTTTGGCTCCTTTATAATCGTTTTCGACACTATCGCCAACGTGCATCGCCTGGTTGGGCGCACAATGGTGTTTTCGTAACGCGGTCTGGAAAATTTTGGGATTCGGTTTGGCCACACCACTCACAGACGACAGCGTGATGGTTTTAAAGTAACTGGTTAACCCAAAAACATCCAAAATGGCGTAGATGCGAGTATCAAAGTTAGAAATGATCCCCAGTTCAATGTCATTTTCGCGCCAGGCATAGAGCATTTTTTTGACATCGGGATAGACAAACCACGCATCCGGAAGGGCGAAATAGCCATACAATCGATTGAAAAAGTGATCAAAGTCATCAAATTGATCCAAAACTCCAACCGATTCCATGGTGGTTTTGGCCACGTCATACCACCACTGGTATTCTCGTTCAGGCAATTCCATCAGCGGGGTGTCCGGGAAAGCGAGGGGACTGGCTTGGCTAAAACTTTTGTAAAAGGCTTCGTTCAGGGCATCAGCCGATGCCTGAACCTTAAATTCGCGGGCGATTTTGCCATAGACTTTGCCCACATTCCCTTGCACCCCGAATAATGTGCCGACGGCATCTAAAAAAATGACTTTCGTTTTCGTCATAGTCCCCTAATTCTGTTGCGCCAATGCATTAATGAGTGGTTGTGTGAGCCAGTTGAAACCCACCGCAATTTGATGGTTTAAGGTGGGCAATCGATACAGGTAGGCAAGTCGGCGAGCGAGATAGGCAGCGGGCCCGGTGAGTTGGATGCCGAGTCCGGTGAGGGTGGCTTGATCCACGCCTAAACTGAGCATTTCGCCGAGGGGTTGATACCGGAAGGGTAAGAAGGGGCGATCGCACAACGAGGCCCAAACATTCCAAGCGCAGTAGTCGGCTTGTTGGAGGGCCACTTGGCCGGTGGCGGGCAAAAGTTGTCCTTCGGCATCCACACAATCGGTGGCATCTCCCATCGCAAAACAATCGGGAAACGCCTCAATTTGTAAGGTGGAATTGACTTGAATTAAGCCTTGGGCTGTTTTTGCCACGGGTAATGATTGAATGAGTTGACCCACTTCAGTCCCCACAGTCCATAACACCAGATCTGCCGGAATCGTATCTACCTGTCCTTTATACAGTAAAGCGATCGCTTCAGGTTGAACGGATTCGACGGAGGTGCTGAGATCAAGCCAAATCTTCCGGGTTTCGAGGGCGGCGAGGGCGGTTTTGCGATTAAACGCGGGGGAGCCTTTGAGGATTTCTTCGCCACGATCGACGATGCGAATTTTGCTGCGATCGCCCAATCGGTCGGCTAATTTACAGGCCAATTCCACGCCGCTATAGCCTCCCCCCACGATCACCACGCGGATCGGGTCGGTTTTGTCCTGTTCTAAATGTCGTAGTTTCTGTTGGAGGCGGGAAGCATCGGCTAAGGTGCGGAAGGGAAGGGCGTGTTCTTTAACGCCGGGAATGGCATCGACGGGGGGTTTCCCACCGAGGGCGACCACGAGGCGATCGCAGGTCAACGCCGGCTGATCGGCCAATGCAACGGTTTTTGTGGCCAGGTCAATCCCCGTAATCGTGCCTTGTCGAACGGTGATGCCGGTATTGGCGAAGACGTCTTCATAGGGCGGGGCCACTTCCCACGCTTGCATTTCCCCCGTCACGAGTTCATAGAGCAACGGCGAAAACACAAAGCGATCATTTTTATCGATCAAGACAATTTCAGGACGTGCTGACCCTTCCCATTGCAGTTGATTGAGGCGCAAAGCGGTGTACAACCCCCCGAAGCCCCCGCCAAGAATACCGATACGAATTGGCTGCTTGCTCATCTTTACCGGAGACAGGTTTTCATCTCCTAGGATAAGACACGCCGCCAAATCTCGGCCGGTTCCCACTCCTCACCGGGCGATCATCCTCAGCCCGCTTAACCGGCCGGGGATTACGATCGCGCTAACCAGGGGGCGGTTTGGTTCCATTGGCCGGTAAAGACGAAATCCGTTAGGGGTTTGCGGCTGCGGGGGGCGGCTTCGCGCTGTTGGAGTTGTTCGGTGGGCAGTTGGCTCAGTTCGCCTTGATAGCCGATGGCGATCGCAGTAACGGCATCGTGACTGGGGGGAATATTGTAGAGTTCGCGGGCGCGATCGGGGTCAAAACCGCCCATGGCGTGGACGATCAGGTCGAGGGCGGTGGCTTGGGTGGCGAGGTTGGCGATCGCTGCCCCTAGATCATGGTAAGCGTGTTTATTATCGTTGCCGTTGCGGGCAAAGGTGCGCGATGCGACCCCGATCATCAACACCGGAGCCGCTTTCGCCCAGCCTTGATTCGCTTCAACAATGCAACTGAGGAGGCGTTCAAATTCAGCCGGTTGATCGGCGGTGGCCAGGATAAATGACCACGGTTGCTCGTTGAAACAAGAGGCCGCCCAGCGAGCCGCTTCGAGAAGACTGCCGAGTTTTTCGGGTTCGACGGGGCGAGCGTCAAAGGCGAGGGGACTCCAGCGATCGCGAATCAGGGGATGGATGGGGTAGGTGGTTTCAGTGGGTTTCGGGATCATCGGTAAAAGGTTCACTATGGATACTCAACCATTATGCCAGGGGAGATTGGGGCCGCCGTGCCTGGGTAAAATGGACATACACTTGCGATCGTTGAGCAAACTCGGCACAACTACAGAACGAAAAGATGACGAATCCGGCGCAATCCTATCACTACACCGATGCCCAAGTTTCCGTTTGGTTACGGGGACTGCTGACCATCGCCTGGGCGGATGGTCATTTTGACCCCGAAGAACAAGACCTGATCACCCAACTCACCCAAGACGACCTTGCCCCCGCGACAGACTTGGGGAATCTCAACCCGATTAGCCCCGAAGAGCTGGCCGCCAGTTTAGGCGATGACCCGACCACCGCCGAAAACTTCATGCGCACCGCTGTGATGATGGCCCTGGCCAATGGGGTCTATTCCGTCGAAGAGTCGAAGGTGGTGAATGGGTTTCTCGCGGCCCTTGGCTTAGAAGTGGATGCCCTCAAGTCGTTAGAACATACTCTCTACGATCCAGAGAAACATGATCTCCAGGCCGATGATGCGTTTGTGGATGAAGCCTTGACCGAGGAAATCACCAAAGCGAAAACGCCGAAATCTGGCCACCCGCCCAAGCCGGTCATTGATCCCCTCCATCCGGTGCGCGATTGGCTCGATGGGATGGATATGCACGATCCACGGGTGGCGCGATTTATCTGTAAGATGGTTCCGCCTCAATGCCCCTTTGAGCGCGATGTGGTGCTTTTTGGCCACAAAATCGTCCATATTCCGCCGATGTGTAAGATTAATCCGTTCTATGAGCAGTTGGTGGGCTTACGGTTTCGGGCGTTGTCCTATCTTGCCGATGACCAGGGCGAGGATATTACTCCGTATATTTAAAAATCACCCCGTATATTGAGGGGTGAACGCGATGAGATGAGGGGGAATGATGAGTCGGATTGGTGTGGTGACAATTGGCCGGAATGAGGGCGATCGCCTCATCCGGTGTCTTCAGTCGTTGCGCGATCGCTTGCCGGACGATGTGCCGATCGTTTACGTAGATT
>CAZCWE010000375.1:0-4521 GCA_964502285.1 uncultured Spirulina sp.
CGCAGTCTGGGCGGCGGCGAGTTTGGCCCGCAGATCCGGGAGGTGGACGTGGCCGCGATCGGTGGTGGCGAGGGGAATCACCGCCTCCGTGCCTAAGCCCAGGAGCATCGCGGCTTTTTGGATTGAGGTGTGGGCGAGTTCGGAGGCGAAGAGGACGGGGTGCTGGTGGCCAACGCCCTGGGTGGCGGCGTTGGGGAAGGCACGATTGCGGGCAACGGCTAGGGCGTGGAGATTGGCTAGCGTGCCGCCACTGACGAGAACGCCCCCAGCGCGATCGCCCAGGCCAAACAGCCGGGCAATTTCACCCAACACCAACGGCTCCAACCGCGAAAACAGGGGCGACATTTCGACGCTGAGGAGGTTGTTATTCAAAGCGGCGGCGATCGCATCACCCACAATCGACACCGTTGTCGGCAGGGAATCCATGTGGCCAAAATAGCCCGGATGGGCGGCATTCATCGAGGCGGCGCAGAGGGTTTTCAGGGTGGGGAGCAGGTCAGCGAGGGGGGTGGCATGGTCGGGGATTGGGGCGATCGCGTCCAGTGCCAGCGCAGGAGGCACTAGGTCGCGGTGGGTGGCGGTGGTGGCGTGGTCGAGGAGGAGGGCCAAGCCTTGGCGCAGGAGGGTTTCGACAGCGATCGCATTCGCGCCACTGGGATCAATAAACGCATCAGGGGGCAACACAGCAGTCATGGGAAGGTTTGACCGATTGACAAGAATTTCCATTGTGCCAGGTTATGACCCTGCCCCAAGGAACCGAAATCCGTTGATTAGAATGGGAAAGCACCATCACTTCGGAGTCTTTGTCATGACGATTAATCTGAGTAAAGGTCAAGGGATCAGCTTGGCGAAAGCAGCACCGGGTCTCAAAAGTGCCTGGGTTGGCCTCGGCTGGGACGTGAGCGCGAGCACCAGCGCCTTCGACCTGGATACCTCGGTCTTTCTCTTGGGAGCCAATGGCAAATTGGTCAGCGACCAACATTTCATTTTCTACAACAACCTCAAATCTCCCGATGGAGCCGTGGAACATTACGGCGACAACCGCACCGGCCAGGGGTCTGGCGATGATGAAACCATTGAGGTCAATCTCGCCCGTGTGGATGCGGCCATTGAAGAGATGATTTTTGTGGTGACGATTCATGAGGCGGTGCAGCGATCGCAAAACTTCGGCCAAGTGAAAAACGCCTTCATCCGCATTGCCGACGCGAGCACCGAAGCCGAAGTCACCCGCTACGAACTCGACGAAGATTTTTCCACCGAAACCTCTTTAGAATTCGGTCGCCTCTATCGCCAAGATGGCAGTTGGCAATTCCAAGCCGTTGGTAAAGGCTACACCACGGATCTCGGCGGCTTCCTCACGAAATATAACTAACTCTTTCTCCCCATCCTGGCGTGTTGCGCGAGGGGTGGGGTTGGAGTTGGGTCTACCGGCCTCCCGCCAAGAGGGCGCGTTACGGATCAGCCTCGGCAAATTCACCACCCCGGCAGACATCGACACCGCTAGCGATCGCCTCATCGCAGCGATCCAAGCCATTCAACGCCTACTCCTCAATCGATAGAATTTGATGCAGGGTCGCGGTGCAGATCGATGCCCCTAGACTACAATGCTAATTGAGAATAATTACTATTAAGCATATACTAAACGTCAAAAGACTCAGGAAAACGATCGCTATGACATTGCTTGAATTATCCGTCGGTCAAATTGCCGTCGTTGATGGTATTAGTGACAGTGCCCACGGCCCAGGGTTGGCGTCACGGTTAGCCGCCATGGGGATTGTCCCGGACAAACCGATTCAACTCCTGCGCAAGGCAGCGATGGGCGGCCCGCTCCACCTGCGCGTGGGCAGCACCACAGAAATCGCGATGCGGCGTTCTGAAGCCGGTTTGGTGCGGGTCAACGTGACCACGCCCTAGCGTCCCACCCTATTCCTCTTCGTTCAATCAAACATCATGACCCATTGTCACACGGCGACCCCGCACCCTGTTTCGGTGGAGACCCAAAAGCGGATCGCATTGCTCGGACAACCTAACACCGGAAAATCCACCTTTTTTAATCGCCTCACGCAGTCCAACGCAGCGATCGCCAATTGGCCGGGTTTAACCGTTGACCTGTTGCAAGCCCGCGTCCAGTGGTCGGGGGAAACCGTGGAAGTGGTGGATCTTCCCGGTATTTATGACCTTAAGGGGTTTTCCGATGATGAAGAAGTGGTGCGGCGGTTCCTCGCCACCTATCCCGTGCATGCCTTGGTGGTGGTGCTCAATGCCACCCAAATTGACCGCCAATTGCGCCTCCTGTTGCAGGTGAAATCCCTGGGCATTCCCACCGTGGCGGTGCTGAATCTCGCCGACGAAGCCAAACGCTACGGCGTGCAATACGATGCCCCCGGCTTGAGCGATCGCCTCAGCCTCCCCATCCAGCCCATCAGCGCCAAACATGGCAGCGGCTGTCAGCGAGCGATCGCCACCATCACCACCACCGTCGAACGCAGTTCCGAGCCCCGCACCGTCCCCCACCTCAACGACATCCTCGCCGCCCACCCCATCTCCCAAGCCGACATCGACACCCTCTTGCGGGATGTCGTGCGAATGCCGTCCCTAACCGCCCGCACCATCACCAACACCATCGACGGGGTCATGCTCCACCCCCTCTTTGGCCTGCCGATTTTCTTCGCCTCCATGTTGGCGGTCTTTTGGCTAATTTGGACGATCGGCCTACCCAGCGCCGACCCCATCGATGCCGTCACCGGCTGGGTGCAAACCGTCGCCCTCGAACCCATCCTCTCCGTTTTCCCCGCCCTGATTCAAGATCTCGTCCTCAACGGCATTTGGGCCGGATTCGCCGCCCTGCTGTCCTTTGTGCCCTTGGTGGCCCTCTTCTTTATGGTGATGAGCCTCCTGGAAGGCAGTGGGTATCTGTCCCGTGCCGCCTACTTGATGGATGCTCTGATGGGACGCTTGGGGTTAGATGGTCGGGCCTTTGTCTTGCAGATGATGGGCTTTGGCTGTAATGTGCCCGCGATTATGGGAACCCGCGTCATGCGCAGCCAAGGGATGCGCCTGCTGTCGATGCTGGTGATTCCCTTTTCCCTCTGTTCGGCGCGGTTGCAAGTGTTTGTGTTTATTTTGGCGGCAGTGTTTCCCGATCGTCAGGGTGCGATCGCCCTCTTCGGCCTCTACCTGATGAGCTTCATCAGTGCCTTCACCCTCGCCGCCATCCTCAGCCGCTTCAACACCTTCAAATCCAACGATCCCTTCGTCCTCGAACTCCCACCCTACCGCCTGCCCACCCTCAAGCAAGTCCTGCTCCGGGTGTGGGGCGAAATGAAAGAATTCGTCATCCGCCTCTCCATGTTTATGGTGGTCGGCAGCAGTTTAGTGTGGTTTCTAACCAGCTTCCCCCAAGGCAGCACCGGCCTCGACACCTTTGCCGGTCAACTGGGCGGCCTCTTTCAACCCCTCATGGAACCCTTAGGCATTAACCCCCTCCTCACTGTCTCCCTGATCATCGGATTCGTCGCCAAAGAAGTCCAAATCGCCGCCCTCACCGTCCTCTACAGCCTCAATGATCACGCCGTCGCCCAAGTCCTCAGCCAAACCCTCACCACCGCCCAAGGCATGAGCTACTGCCTCTTCAGCCTCCTGTATATCCCCTGTCTCACCACCCTCGGCACAATCTGGGGCGAGTCCAAATCCATGCGCTACACCATCCTGGCGGTGGTCATTCCCTTAACGACGGCTTGGCTGTTGAGTTTCGTCTTTTATCAAGGCATGAATTTACTCCACTGGGGCGTTTAAGGAACAATAGCAGTCGGATCGGGTTGAACCGACTGGGCGCAACGTCCCGCCCCTTGACCGTTGCCATGACCATTTCCGCCAGCAGCACCATGACGCTGCTGATTTTTTTTGCCGCAGCCTTGACCTTGGCCCCGCCGTCCTCGACCCTGTCCAGGGTGTTGAGCCATCACATCCCGAATTTTGCTGATCAGTTCGCGCACCGGTTGCCATTCAGCTTCCCCGTGGGTATCACATTCTGCTTGATATTGACTTAACACGGCTTCGAGTTCCCGCCGCATCCGTCCGCCCAACACGCCTTGACCACAATCCAACTGTTGCCCCAGGGACAACAATTCATCTTTGAGCGCCGCTGGAACCCGAATCGTTTGGGTTTCACCCTGCTGCCAATTACTTTTCCGACCGGCTCCTACTCGCATTCCGCCTCGACCTTTCATACTGTTCATCCTCAATAACGAGAGTTTCAATACGTTTACTATAGCGCACTTTGATTTTGTGTCAATATCTAAAATCCTTGCGAGTCAGTAATTATAGATTTTGTCACAAAATAGAGAGCGATCGCTCTCCCTGCAAAAATCCCCCTCGATTCAGGGTTAGACCGGGGGGACATCTTGCCCATCAGCCACACAGCGGAGTTGAAGCTCAAGGTTGTTTCTGTGCGTTATAGCAGTGGACCAGTTTGTTAGGACATTTAATCAGCGCACCCTCAGCCCTCGACAGTATCTTTTG
>CAZCWE010000376.1:0-4464 GCA_964502285.1 uncultured Spirulina sp.
CGATCGCAACGGAGCCACGGGCCAGCCGCCGAGGTGGGGCGACAGGGGCGATCGCGGCACAGCCACAAACCGCCCCGATCGCAGCCCGAACCCCTCAAACAGTGATTCCAAGATCATGCTGCGCCACAGGGGGCGCAACTCCGAGAAAGCGATCGCTCCTTGATCCATCGCTCGCCAGAGACCGCCATAGCCCCCCGGCAGCCCCTCGCCAGTTTCCGGAGCGAGCCCGTAGTCCAAGGTGCGATCGTGCTCCCACGCGGGATCAACCGGAGCGCCGTAGGTGAGCCGCCCCTGTGTCAGCCAAAATCGGAGCGACGGCACACCCTGCGGCTGCCATGCGATCGTCGTCACCTCCCCCGTCCATTGCCGCTGCGCCAACACCCCCAGCACCATCCCCAAATCCCAATCCTCCAGCCGTCCCTCAAGCATTACCACCCTTCCCGCAACGCACAGTCATCCCTCATCCTCAGTCCTCCCATCTAACCACTCCTTCAACCCAAATCATCCTTTCATTGTCTGTGAACATTAATTTTGGGAAAAAGCTCAGTACCATAGGAACAGTTTGATCCCCCAGCCTTGGCAATATCCTCCCTGTTTGGTGTCCACCCGATCAGAATGCTTCCAATTGTCGAGACTCTGATTAAAATGGGAAAAGTAGCGGTACGCTTAATCTCGTGACCCAGTCCAGGCTGAATAACCGCAGCGACATCATGGGATAGGTAAAGCCAACCCGAAAAGGTACTACAGTGATCATGAACCCAGCAAACGATACATTGAGAGGACGGTCAGCGTGCTGTATCTCGCAGAAGTAAGAAAGCAGAAAAGTGGCTTCATGGCGAAAGCCTCCACGGAAATCAAACTCCTTGCCTGCCAGCGTAATGACCAAAGCTGGACTGCTGTACCCGGTGATGAGTCCATTGAATGTGAAGAGGCCAGTTCCTTTGAATCTGGCGTTCTGATCGCGATTAACCTCAATAATAATCGTCAACCCCAAGGCCCCCCAGAACCTGCTGCCGCTCAAATTATTCGAGATCTCCAGCGCTACTCTCGCCTCCAAGAAAAACTCAAAGACCAAGAAGAAGAAATCGAAGGCTGGAAACAATCCCTCACCCTCCAAGCCCAAGAGCTCAACAAGCGAGAAATGGAACTCGAAGCTGAACTCGAACAGCTTGAAAACGCCCTCGAAGAAGGTGGCGGCGGCGGCGGCGGGGCAAGCTCCGAAGAACTCGAACAAGCCCGCGCTGAAGCCGATCGCATCCGCGAAGAATTTGAACGCAAAACCCAAGAACTCGAACAAGCCTGGGCCCACCTGCGCGGTGAACAACAGCGCCTCGCCGAACAACAAGAAGCCACCCCAAGCACCGCCGTCGCAGCGGTGGGCATTGACCCGGAGCAGTCCCAGCAACTCCAAGACCTGGCGAATTACCTCGCGGAGCACCCGATCCCCCTCGCAGCCCTCGACGAACAGATCAAACTCACCCTTGATGTGGTGAGTAATCAACAGGAAAACTGTGATTACTACAGTCGCCAACTGGATGAACAGCGGGCCGATGCTCAACAGCAACAGCAGGAGATCGATCGGCAAGCAGATGATTGGGAAGCCCAGCATCAGCATCTCCAGGCTCTGCGAATGTCCCTCGACGAAGCCAAGCAGGATGTTGCCCACCATCAGGCTCAACTCAGCCTCAAAACCACCCTCCTCGACACCCTCAAAGCCCAGCAGAATCAACAGTCCAAAGTTTATCAAACCCTCGCTGATCTCGCTCAGGGAGTTGTGCCAAGTGCCACGGAGGATAAGGGCGGGGCTGACCTCGAAGCGTTGCAGGCAATGCCGTTAGAGGATCTCAAGCAGCGGGTGGATGAACTACAAAAAGAGTACGATCGCCTCGGCCAATTTGTCGCGGATCAAGAAGAAGAACTGAAGCTGCAACGCGAAGCGGTGGGGGAACTCGAAGAAAAACTCAAAGCGGCTACGGTGTACGACAGTTCAGCCCTCGAAGAGGAACTGGCCGACGAACGGGAACAGCGCAAATTACTCGATGAAACCCTCGTGGGGCAGCGGCGCACCCTCGCGGAAAAACAAACCACCCTCCAGCAGTATCTCAAGATGTTGCGCCAACGCCAGGGTATCCCTGACCCGGATGATGAGGCGGCAGGGGTGGATGTGACGCCGGTTTTGGCGCAATTGGAAGCGCAGCAGATTGAGTTGGCGGAAAAAATCCAAGCGGTGGAGGATGAACTCGAAACCATCCGGACTCAGGTGACCGAAGCAGAAGCCCACTTGCACGAGCAGATTAATGCCTACGATGAGCACCAGAATCAGGTGCGATCGCTCGAAGAACAGCTCAAGGAAAACCGAGCCACGGTCACCCTGTTATGGGGGCGGGTCAACCTCTACGAAGAGTTAGTCGAACCCTTAAACGAGTCCACACAAGGCTTGCAAAGCCATGGTCAACACCTCCAAGAATTATTGGAGCAAGCCCAACAAACCGGCGCGTATCAACAAGAAGCGGTGGGTAATCTGCAAGCGGTGATTGCTGAGTTGAGCAGTGCTGACTAATCACTGGCCTTGCCTTGCTTTCCGTTGCCCTGTCCCCCTGAATTGATATTGCCATGCCAAATGCTGAACTTGACTGGACTCTCTATGTGGAACAAACTGTGCAGTTAATGGGGCTGACGATGTCCGATGCCGATCGCCACAGTGTCGCCCAACAGATGGAGCGGCTGGCTGCGATCGCACCCCAGGTTATGGAGTTTGTCCTCCCCGATGATCTCGAAGTTGTCTCAACGTTCGAGCCATGACCCTTGATTTGGCCAATGCCGACGCGGTGGCCATTGCTCGCGCCGTCCAAACCCAACAAACGACCGTAGAAGCGGTGGTACAGCATCATCTAGCCCAGATTCGCACCCGTGACCCTGGCCTCAACTGCTTCACCACTGTACTCGAAGAGCAGGCCCTCAAAGCCGGGCGCAGACTTGATCACAGCCCCCACCCCCGCCACCGTTGGAGCGCCCTCAGTGGTGTCCCCTTTGCGGTGAAAAATTTGTTTGATATTGCCGGGGTCACCACCCTCGCCGGAGCCAAGATCAACGCCGAAGATGAACCCGCTGGCCAAGATGCCACGGTGATCACCCGCCTCAAACACGCTGGGGGGATTCTCCTCGGTGCATTAAATATGGATGAATACGCCTATGGGTTTGTCACCGAAAACACCCACTACGGTTCAACCCATAACCCCCACGATCCAGAGCGGGTCGCGGGGGGGTCGTCGGGGGGATCAGCGGCGGCGGTGGCGGCGGGGTTTGTGCCGATTAGCCTAGGGTCGGATACCAATGGCTCGGTGCGGGTGCCAGCGGCGCTCTGTGGCGTGTATGGGTTGAAGCCCACCTTTGGCCGCCTGTCGCGGGCGGGGACGGTGCTGTTTTCGAGCAGTTTGGATCACATTGGGGTGATGGCGCGATCGGTGCGGGATGTGGCGACGGTGTTTGATTTTCTCCAGGGCGATGATGTCTTTGATCCGGTGTGTAGCCGCCATCCACCCGATCCGGTGTTGCCGCAATTGAACTTAGGGGTGCAAGGGATGCGCATCGCTCAGGCGGCGGATTATTTTCAAACGGGGGCCGATCCGGAGATTTTCGCGGCGGTGGCGCAGGTGGCGGCGGCCCTGGATGCCCAGGATTGGGTGACGTTGCCGGAAACGGAGCGGGCCCGGGCGGCGGCGATGTTGATTACGGCGGCGGAGGGGGCGACGCACCATCTGGCGAATTTGCGATCGCGGGCCCACGATTTTGACCCCGCCACCCGCGATCGCTTCCTCACCGGGACAATCCTCCCCGCCGCTTGGTATATCCAATCTCAACGCTTTCGCCGCTGGTATCGCAACCAAGTGCGCCGCGTGTTCCGGGATGTGGATGTGATCGTAGCCCCCACAACGCCCTGTGTTGCCCCCCGCCTCGGCCAGCTCGAAGCGGAGATCGGCGGGCAAACGGTGGATGTGCGCCCCTATCTGGGCCGTTTCACCCAACCCCTGTCCTTCATTGGTCTGCCGGTGTTGACCGTGCCGGTGGTGCGGGATCAGGGCTTACCCATTGGGGTACAGTTGATGGCGGCTCCCTATAACGAAGCCTATCTCTTACGGGTGGCGGCGAGTTTAGAACGCCAAGGGGTGATCGCGGCTCCCGTGGCGAGCTACAAGGAGTTCTAGACAGAATGCGGTAATACAGCCTGTTCAAAAAATCATCCCGTACAGATCAGAAGCCCCTCGCCTCGTGGGAGAGGGGTTTGGGGTGAGGGTAAGTGAACACGCTGTAACGGCCAAAGGGTAACAACGTTTGAGATCGGCTATGAGCAAGCATTACGACTGGATTGTGATTGGTGGTGGAATTACCGGGGCGGCCCTCGCCTATGAATTGGCGAAACGGGGGTGAAAACGCTGCTGTTGGATCGCATCCCGGAACCCCAAC
>CAZCWE010000377.1:0-4451 GCA_964502285.1 uncultured Spirulina sp.
GATCAAGACCATGCCGAGAAAAAAGAGGTCATCGATGGGGCGGAGGAGCGATCGCAACGTGGCCTGGGGTAGCCGAGCCGGGCGGCCATTGTCCCGAATTACCCGGATTTTGACCCAGCGTTTGCCGGGGGTTTGCCCCTGCCACCACACCTCAAAGCCGATGAAATAGCCCATATACAGCCCAAACCCGATCACCATGCCCAGGGCCACGACCCAAAGGCTGATCGTGTCTTCATCCCAGGGCAGCACCGACGCGATCGCGGTCAGTCGATCCAAACTCACCACCCAAAAAATCAGAAACCCGAAGAGCATCGCCCCCCACAGGAGATAGTCAATCAGCAGGGCATAGATGCGGTTGCCAATGCCGGCGAGGGTAAAGGTGAGTTCGACGCTTTCGGGGGTGCGGAGGGTGATCCGATTGAGGAGGGTCATGGGGCTACAGGGGGGGCGATCGCATCACAGGGACAGGTCAATGCCATCGCGACGGGTTTTCAGATCATAATAAACAACCGCCTTCAACACTTGCCAAAACGGAATCACGAGAATATTCGCGATCGCCCCAACGCCGCCGCTGAGCATTACCAACAGCAGGGCAAACAAGGGATTCATTGGGTCGATCCAGATCGCCAACACCCATTGCAAGCCCACACTCAACACCTGAATGACCCCCAAAATCGGCGCAGTGACCACCGTTGCCAACAACAACACCGTCATCACGCGAAAGGTATTGCCCTGGGTGAGTCGCCAACTGGTGCCGAGGGTGCGGGCGGCTCCACTGTCGGCTTCCGCGATGATCGGCACATCGTAGATGAACAACCGCGCTCCGACCCAGAAAAATAAACTCAAGATACCCAACAAAAACAGCCCAATGGCCCCCAGAATCGTCAGACCCAAGAGGACAGCCGTTTCCGGATCGATCGCGGCGGTGGTGGCGAGGTTGGCCAGGGAAACACCGAAGACGGCGGCAATGAGGATTGTGCCGAGCACGATGATCAAACTTAATCCGATATAGGCCCCAACGAAGATCGCGCCCAAGAGAAAGGTCGCCCCGATCAACCCCCAGAGGCGCGATCGCGCCCACCGATAGGCCGTCGGCACTGTTTCCTCTCGCTCCTGCAACGCCTCGACCGCCAGATGGGTAATCGCCCCGACCGCAATCAGCGATCGCCCCCAACAATAGACCGCCCCGCCAATCCAAAACGGAATCGCCCCCAACCACAGTCCCGGCGCATCGGTCGCTAGGGCTGCCATCACCCCAAACGCCCCAATCACCAACGGAATCAGAATCCACACACTGGACTGAAACGACAGGGACAGATAGGGCCGCCAATGGGTACGATAGAGCGTCACCGTGGCGTTGATGACATTGCCAATGCTCAACGGGCCCGCTGGGGATTTTTGTAAATTGGGCATGACCCTGCCTACAAGCGATACAACAAAAGATATGGGTCAATCTTAACAATGGGTCTGCCCATTCTCTGCGATCGCTGCTCTTCCCTCCCCCCTTGTCTATGGATCTCAAACGCTGGATTGCACGCCGTGAACCCAACTGGCAACGCCTCGAACACCTCCTGCACCGGAGCCAAAAACAGGGCATCGCTACCCTGACGGCGGCGGAACTGCGGGAACTGGCGAGCCTCTATCGCTCGGTGTCAGGGGACTTGGCCCGGGCCCAGACCCACGCTGCCGGGCCACGCCTTACCGAACATCTGCAACACCTCACCACCCAAGGCTATGCCCTGATCTACCAGGGCAACCGGCAGCAGGAATGGGGGGCGGTGTGGGATTTTGTGTGCTGGGGGTTTCCGGCGACGTTGCAGCGACAGCGCGGTACGGTGGCGATCGCAGCGGGTCTGTTTCTTGTCGGGGGGGGGATTGGCTGGTGGTTTGCCTGGCGTGATCCGGAATTTGTGGCGTTGATGTTGCCGCCGTGGTTGATTGAACAGGTGCGCGATCGCGGTGAACTCTGGATGGGGTCGATTATCCTCGGCAGTGAACCCGTGCAGTCCGCCAATATTATGATCAACAATTTGCGGGTATCCTTCACCGTGGCGGCGGGGGGGATCGTCGCGGGGCTGCTGACGGTGTACATTCTGGTACTTAATGGCATTCTCCTCGGCACGGCCGCCACCCTCGTGGCTCAACAGGGGTTAGCGATGCCGTTTTGGGCCTTTGTGCTGCCCCACGGAGTTTTAGAACTACCGGCCATTTTTTTCGCGGGGGCGGCGGGGTTGTTGTTGGGGCGGGCGTTGCTCTGGCCGGGGGCCTATGGGCGGCGGGATGCGTTGCAGTATTACGGTGGCGAAGCGGCGCGGCTGCTGTTTGGGGTGGTGGTGTTGTTAATCGTGGCGGGGGGGATTGAGGCGTTTTTCTCACCGCAACCGCTGATTCCGGATCTGTTTAAATACCTCTTGGGGGCGGGGGGGTTGACGGGATTGATCGCCTATGGACAACGGCAACGGCCGGACTAGGGGAGGCGATCGCAAAACCATCGCTCAGCCCTCGCCGCATCCATCGGACGGGCAAACCAATAGCCTTGCCCCAACTCACAGCCCAAGGCGAGGACGGTATCATGTTGGGCTTCGGTTTCAATGCCTTCGGACACCACATCAGTGCCGATATTATGGGCAAGGTCAATAATCGTCTGGGCGATCACCACTTTCGCATCGTCGGTGTCAATGTCATTCACAAAAGAGCGGTCTACTTTAATCGTGCTAATCGGCAGGGTGTGGAGGCGGCTCAAGGACGAATACCCTGTCCCAAAGTCATCAATACAAAGACCCACCCCTAGATCACGCATCTGTTGGAAAATGGCACAGTCTACGGTGGTCATGGCGAGGAAGCCGGTTTCGGTGATTTCCAGTTTTAGCTGGGTGGGGGGCAGGTGAAACCGCGTGAGCAGTTGCTGAATGCGTTCGACGAGATCGCTGTATTTCAATTGCACGGGCGAGACATTCACCGTCAGCACCAAATCGGCCATGGCGGGGATGTGCGATCGCCACTGGGCCAACTGACGGCAAGATTCTTCGAGCACCCACAGGCCAATGCTTTGGATTTCCCCGGTTTCCTCCGCCACTGGAATAAATTCGTCCGGGAGAATCCAGCCCCGCTCCCCATGACACCAACGCAGCAGCACTTCAAACCCATAGACTCGGTGGGTCTGAAGATCCATGATCGGCTGATAGTGGAGTTGGAATTCTTGCAGATCTAGGGCCCGTTTGATGTCGTGCTCTAGGTTCAGCCGCGTCAGGGCGAGGGGGAACATCGACGGCTCAAAACAGGCATAGCTGTTGCCGCCTTCGCCTTTGGCGCGGTACATGGCGAGGTCGGCATCCCGGAGGAGTTGGTCGGGGCGTTCGTAGGTGGCGGCATCGCCGAACACGATACCGATACTGGCGCAGACGGAAAAGGTGCGCTGATCGAGGCAAATGGGCTGTTGCATCTGCTGCACGAGATGGGTGGCGATCGCTTTCACGGCCTCCGGGTCGAGGTTTTCGAGCAGCACCGCAAATTCATCCCCCCCAAACCGCGCCAACTTAGCCGGGGCAGTGAGGGAATCGCGTAGGCGTTGGGCGACGGCTTTGAGGAGGTGATCCCCGACAATGTGCCCCAGGCCGTCGTTAATAATTTTGAAGCGATCGAGGTCAATGAACAACACCGCGTAGGGGTAGGGGGCATCGGTGCGAGCCGCTGCGATCGCCGTTTGGAGTTGCTCCGTAAACCAGGTGCGATTGCGCAGTTGGGTTAAAGGGTCATGGTAGGCGTTGTAGTGGAGTTCAGCTTCCGCGTGGCGACGGGCGGTGATGTCTTCCACTGTGCCTTCAAAATAGAGCAGCTTGCCGTTGTTGTCGTGGACAGCCCGCTGGGTTTCCGAAATCCAAATAATGGTGCGATCGCGCCGATAAACCTGAGATTCTGCGTGGTAGATCATCCCCTCGGCCTGGGTTTTCCGGATTAACTCCAAACGGCGGGCAGGGTTCACGTACAGTTGACGGCCGATGTTCGTTAAGTTGCGCATCAGATCCACAGGGGATTTATAGCCATAGAGCCGAGCCAGAAAGGGATTGGCATCGAGATAGCGACCCTCCAAGGTCGTTTGAAAAATACCCTGGTTAATATTTTCAAAAATGCTGCGATACTTTGTCTCACTATGGCGTAGGGCCGATTCCACGGACTGACGATGAAGTTCACCCCGATAGGTCACAATGAACCGTCCCAAATCCCGCGCCATCAGTTCGAGAATTTCTTGCTCATAGGCAACAAAAGGCGACTGACGCGGGACAGAGCTTGTAAAACTCAAGATGCCGTAGATTCCGGTCTCAATTTGAATGGGGGTGCTAATGCAGGTCGCAATGGGGAGATGCTCGGCCAAGGGATGAATGGCAGCGGCCTCCGCAGTGGCGCTGATCTGAGTCCGACGCTCGAAGATCAGCGCCTGCTTGTCCGGCAGG